>NZ_PCZD01000019.1:0-31970 GCF_002553975.1 Lactobacillus sp. UMNPBX6 | reverse complement strand
TTTTATATTTTATCAAATCTCAAATCCTTTGTCAAGAACTTTTTTGATTTGTTTTTTTCATCATCAGGCGATTTCTTTATCACCCGACGACAGTTAAATATATTACACGGTCAATCCTTATTCGTCAAATCCTAGTTTTTGTTCGAATTAAACATGAAACGCTAGGTAACGTTGTAACAATTACTATTTATATTGTCTTTTTCAAATCTCATATATCTTGTTAATTTAATTACTTTTCAAATAAATAGTTCGTCTTTTGCTGTATTTTAGTCTTAAATTCATCAAAATTTTTTCAAAAAAATTTTGATTTTTTCATTTTTGCTATTTCAGGGCGAACAAAAAGACCCAAGAACGCTAATTCTTAGGCCTTTTTCTAATTATTTTCTTCTACTAAATCAAACTTGATTCTTTAGTAATCTTTTTCATGCCATTCATGTATGGTACAAGAACATCAGGAACAGTTACTGAGCCATCTTCATTTTGGTAGTTTTCCAAAATTGCAGCTACTGCTCTACCTACAGCTAAACCAGAACCGTTCAAAGTGTGTGCTAAGTGAAGCTTACCATCTTCGTCACGGTAACGAATTTGTGCACGACGAGCTTGGAAGTCAGTACAGTTAGAACAACTTGAAATTTCACGATACTTGTCTTGTGCAGGCATCCAAACTTCAAGGTCGTAAGTCTTTGCACTAGTGAAACTTGCATCCCCAGTTGACAAAGCAACTACGTGGTATGGCAAGCCCAACTTTTGCAATAAGTGTTCGGCATTGTGAGTTAACTTTTCAAGTTCATCCCATGACTCATCAGGCTTACATACCTTAACCATTTCAACCTTGCGGAATTCGTGCATTCTGATTAAACCACGAGTATCACGACCAGCTGAACCTGCTTCACTTCTAAATGCTGGTGATAAAGCAGTTACGTTGATTGGCAACTTGTTTTCATGAATGATTTCATTTCTAAAATAGTTTACCAAAGGAACTTCAGCAGTTGGAATCAAAGTCAAATCACGTGGCTTATCTGGATCGTCGTTATCTACGATAGTGTAAACATCTTCGTGGAATTTAGGGAATTGACCTGTACCTTGCATTGATGCATCGTTAACAAGGTATGGTGGAATAACTTCGGTGTAGCCATCCTTAGTGTTTTCATCAAGGAAGAAATTAAAGACAGCACGTTCCAAAAGTGCACCTGCACCAATGTAGTAAACAAAACGTGCACCTGAAACTTTAGAAGCACGATCCCAGTCTAAAATACCAAGGTCAGTACCAATGTCCCAGTGAGCTTTTGGCTTGAAGTTGAACTTAGTTGGTTCATCCCACTTACGAACTTCTTCGTTGTAGCTATCATCAGGGCCGATTGGATCTGAATCTGCTGGGAAGTTAGGCAATCTAAGCAAAATGTAGTTTTGCTTTTCAGTTAATTCAGCAACTTCTTTATCTAAATCCTTGATTTCTTTACCTACTTCACGCATAGCTTGAATAGCATCACTTGCGTCTTCTTTGTTGCGCTTCTTTTCAGCAATTTGCTTAGAAACGTCATTACGCTTAGCCTTTAATTGTTCACTCTTGGTTAAATCCTTACGACGCTTAGCATCGATTTCTACCAATTCATCCAATTCTTCTGGCTTAATGCCACGTGTAGCTAACTTTTTCTTTGACCAATCGAGATTCTCACGAATCACCTTAATATCAAGCATTAAAAAACCTCCATAATGCAAAAAAAGAGCCGACTCATCCCTTGCTTGGGACGAATCGGCTCTTACACAGCTTCGCGGTACCACCCATCTTCAGTCTAATATAGACTGCACCTCTTAATAGACGGATAACGACGCCAAACCGTGCAACTATTAATTGCCCATCTTAACGAAATCTGGAAACGACATCCATTCACTCGCACCAACCGTGAACTCTCTGAAGCAGTCTTAGGATTTCATGTTTGCGTCTATTTTAAGCCATTCTGCTTGTTTGAGCAAATAATATTTTTCTTTATACGAAAAAAGTGTACTAATCTGCGAATAATCTACGGTATAAACATACTGAAATCCTAGTTTTTCCAACAGTTTCTGCGACTTTTCATTATTTACAAAAGTGCCTGCCCAAATTTCTTTTTGTCGTTTCTTTTTAAAAGCATAATTTAAAATTAAACGCAGCGCTTCCGTCATATAACCATGGCCTTCAAAAGCCTGATCTAGCAAAAAGCCAACTTCTTTTGTTTTTAATAAGCCGCTTTGTTCATCTAAACCACGTTCATATAATTCAATCAAGCCAATCGTCTGATCATTTTGACGCAGACAAATAATATAGCTCTCTGGACGGGCCATATACTGCTCTACGCCCCGCTGGGCTTCTTCTATATTTTGATAATTCTCAAAGGCAGCCAGATTATGATAGCGGGCATTTCTGCCCCACTTCAATAATTGTTCTGCATCTTTTTCTTCAAATCTTCTTAAATATATTCTCTTTGATTCCAGCATTATTTACCCATCAACTTCAGCAGCCATTCGGCACCATACTGCAAGCCAAAGCTATAAGCAATAATTGTCCACGGCTTGCCTAAAACAATTATCCAAAAATAAGTCCAGAACTTCATTTTAGTTAAGCCCGCAAGCAAACAAAGCACATCATCAGGCGCAGCAGGTGCAACAATACAGATGGCAAAGAACCAATTAAACTTCTTCTGATTTTCAGTCCACTTCATATATTTGTCTAACGTTTTTTCCGACACAATATGCAAAATGAATGGACGACCATAGTGCCGTGCCAAAAAGAAGTTAATAATCGAGCCAATACAAATTCCGACATAATTATAGATAAAACCGGCAATTGGTCCAAAAAAGACTACTCCGCCTAGTAGCGACACACCACCTGGAATAATAGGAATTACCACCTGAACAATCTGGATCAATACGAAAATAATCGGTCCCACAATTTGTTTATTGGCTAAATAAGCACGCATCTTATCTTGATCAGTAAATATCCCTAATCGATACCAATAGATGACCAACAGAATAATTACTAATCCGCAAACCACTGTAGCAATATTAATTAATTTTCGACTCGCCTTAGCTGACAAATGATGCATCTTTTTCGCCTTCTTTCAGAACTTTAATACACTAATTCTATCAAAAAACTAAAAAAGCCTTTATTAACTTATCTGCTTTTTAATTAATATATAATATTCTTGATAGTACAAATGAAAGGAACACAAATCATGGTTGTCATTAAAAATAATATTATTTATGACGAGAATAAAAAATTAGGAGCTGATATCTACTACCCAAATGATACAACTTCTGAGACTAAAATTTTAATCTTTTGGCATGGTGGCGGCTGGTTCCGCGGAGATAAAAAAGACGTTAAAAAGATCGGCATTAATTTAGCTAATGCAGGGTTCATGACTTTTATTCCTAACTATAGCTTAGCTCCAGCTGCTCATTTCCCAGCTGCTCATGATGATGCACTTCATTTTGTCGATTGGCTATTAGACTCTGATTACACTGATAATGATGATATCAAAAATATAGTCCAGATCGGTGCTAGCGTCGGCGGGACAATGGCATTATACGTAGCTGGTAAGTATGGCTTTCCAACTGTAACTTGGTCTGCTCCTGTTGAATACACTAATTGGATTAAAAACCATCAGGAGGTTAAACCTTCACCACAAGCAAAAGAAGATTTTGGTATCACTGATCCTACTCAAATTAGAGCCTCCTTTTACAAATACTTCACTTTAACTTATACCGGCTCAGATAAATCTGATATTTTACAAAAGCTTGATGCTCAATCATATGATTTTTCTAATTTAAATAAATTAATGATGATTAACTCTGCAGATGAACTGACGCCATTATCCACTACGCTAGATTTTATTAAATTCTTAGCTAAGCAAAATCATGGCGTCCAATTATTGGTTATTCCAGGACATGGTCATGCCATGGATTATAGTCAGGATTACATTGATGAATCCCTCGACTTTTTGTATCAAACAATTAAGAGACAAAAATAATGATAATCGATATTAAAAAATTCATTCAAATACGCAAAGCACAGAAACTATCACAAACTGATCTTTGTCATGGCATCTGTACGCAATCAACTTTAAGTAAATTTGAAAATAATGGGCAAGTACCTTCCCTAAAAATTCTCAATCAGTTATGCGATCGTCTGCACATTGAAGTTGGCTACATTATTAACCGTAGTGATGAGCAGCAAATCACGCAGCTATTATTTGATGCAGATTTTGCATTTATTAACTTTGACTACACTAAAATTTTGAACTTATTGTCCGAAGTTAGTGAAGATACGCTTAAACATAAAGAAGATCAGGTACACTATCAATTTTTACGGGGACAATATGCTCTGAAAAGTGATCGCAACGAAATAAGTGCCTTGTTCTATTTCAATAATATTCTGACAACTAAAGATTTACCTAAAAACGATATCTATCGCTTGCTCGCACTCAATGGTTGTAGTCAGATTTATGCAAAACAAGGTGAAATGCAAAAAGCAGAGCATTATTACAGCCAAGTACTCAAAAATATAAAAAGCGTTGAAATCAACAATCCACTGACCACTTTGCATGCCCTTGCCATTTTATGCGATGCCAGTGAATTCTATGGTCAACGCGAAATGTACAAAGAATCTAATTCACTTTTGCGTTATGCCTACAAGATCGGAACTGAAAAACACGTAATTTTTTACATGGCAAGAATTCTTTTGCAACAAGGTGTCAATGATATAGCCCAAAATAAAAATAAAGAAATCATTAGCCAGCACTTGCATGACGCCTGTGCCTTTGCCCGTATCAACCGTAATAATATCACGCTAAACAAGGCTCGAAAGCTAATTAAAAATTTAGACGATGTAAAATAGCTGAGTTTTTAATGTAAACGTTTTATAATAAAAACAGAGCTTATGCGGATAAACTTTTAATTGAACGGGAGAAAATAAAATGTCTAAATATCAATCAATTAATCCATACACTAACGAAGAATTTGCTAGCTATGATAACCCTACTGCTGAGCAAGTAGAAGAAGCTATTAATCTAGCACATACTTTATACAAAAAATGGCGTCATGAAGACCCAAGTGAACGCGCTAAGTTTTTACATAAAATTGCTGATGCTTTTCGCGTGCATGAAGACGAATTAGCTAAGATGATGACCCTGGAAATGGGGAAAGTGCTGCGTGAATCAAAAGAAGAAGTCGAGTTATGTGCTTCTATTTGTGATTATTATGCCGATAACGCTGCTGCAATGCTTGAGCCTACTCCGATTAAAAGTGATTTAAGAAATGCATATTATCTAAAACAAGCTACTGGTGTAATCATGGCGTGTGAGCCATGGAACTTCCCGGTATATCAAGTTGTACGTATATTTGCTCCTAACTTCGTTGTGGGTAATCCAGTTTTACTTAAGCATGCTCATAATGTTCCAAGCTCAGCTGCGTTAATTGCTAAAATTATTAAAAGAGCTGGTGCACCAGAAGGAAGTTTGATTAATCTCTTTCTTAGCTATGATCAATTGGCAAATATTATTGCTGATCCACGCATTCAAGGTGTTGCCTTAACTGGTTCAGAGCGCGGCGGTAGTGCTGTAGCTGAAGAAGCTGGCAAGAACTTAAAGAAGTCTACAATGGAATTAGGCGGTAATGATGCCTTTATCGTACTAGATGATGCTGATCCAAAATTATTACGCAATGTTTTAAGGGATGCTAGAACTTATAATGGCGGTCAAGTATGTACTTCATCTAAGAGAATTATCGTTGAAAAATCCCGTTATGATGAAGTTCTAGACGACTTAAAGAGTATCTTCTCTGAATTAAAAGCTGGCGATCCACTTGATGATAGTACAACCCTGCCACCATTAAACTCACAAAGAACTAAGACCAAATTAGAAAAGCAGGTTCAATCAGCAATCGATGGCGGTGCTAAAGTCTTTTACCAATACCCAGAAATTGATGCTAAGGGTTCATTCTTTAGACCGATGATTTTAACTAATATTGATAAAAACAACCCTATCTTTGATCAAGAATTATTTGGCCCTGTTGCAGAGATCTATGTAGTTGAAGATGATGATGAAGCTATTGAATTAGCTAATGATTCAAGTTATGGCTTAGGCTCATCTGTCATCAGTAGTGATATCAAGCGTGCTCAAAACGTAGCGGCACAAATCGAAACTGGAATGACTGTCATTAATGGACGTTGGATTACTGCTGCTGAATTACCATTTGGCGGGGTTAAGAAGTCTGGATATGGCCGTGAATTAAGTGATTTAGGCATGATGGCTTTTGTTAACGAACATTTAGTAATCGATGTTACTAAGAGTAATGAATAGTTCAAACTAAAAAAGAAGCATTTTTGCTTCTTTTTATCTCATCTTTTTCTTGTTTAATCCTGAGCCCAAGATTCCAGATATGCCGGCAATAGCTAAACCCAAAAAAGTGTCTGAAAATATACAATATTGGTATATTTCAGACACTTTTATCTTACTGTTTAGTTTTTTCTTTTTTATCGATTAAGTTATATCCTGATAAAGCTGTAGTTAAAAAACTGGATAAAATCAAGAAGTATGCAGATGCACCTAATGACACAGCATAAGTAATCAACTGACTGGTTAACTGACTCATGACGCCAGTTGCCGCACGACTAGAACTTGATAATTTGTAAATTAAATAGATTAAAAAGATCGTCTCAATCAGCGATAAAACAAAGGCTAAAACCTGACTAGCTCGCGTATTTTTTAATACATTGTAAATAACAAAAATTGGAAACAGGAATAAAAACAGCCAAACTAAATAAAGCACAATTGAATAAATAGAAGATGATCCTGAAGATAAGAGTCTTCCAGCCAAGCTAAAAATCACATTAGAAATTGACATTCTCTGAGTATAGCCAACAGCTGAAACAGCTGCACCAGAATCAGTGAAAAGAACAATCAAACTAATCAAGGCAGTTAGAATAACTGATAATTGGACATAGTTGTAACGATTTCGACTATGATTTTTTATTTTATGCACTTGGTTTTCAATGCGGGGATGTTTTTGCGTAAAGCTAGTGTTTTTGGCTTTTATTTTATCCTCATGTTCATCGACCCGGTTGAAAAGATTAGACCCAACCTGATTTATCTTCTCAGTTAATCTTTTATCAACTGTATAACGTTCAATCTTTTCCTTACGATCACAAACAATATAAAGCCAAATCATTAAAACTAAAAAACTAATCCAACCAATCGCCCTTGAAAAGCTCATTAAAATTAAGAGAAAAACTCCTAGCAAAAATACTAAAGTTGCATTTTCTCTAATCCATTTGATCATTGCTTGAACAGTAGTATTTTGCTTTTCAGGATAAAATTCTGCGCGATATGCTGCACGACTGATAATTTTTTGTCCTTCATCAGCTGACTCATGTTTAGCCTTTAAATGTTGATCTGTGAAAAAATCATCACGATACTTCTTTAAGTTAAAGCTACACTTAGGACAAATATTATCCGTTTCATTGATTGCTTGACCGCAATTTGGACACGTAGTCATATTAAATCCTCTCTTCTTGGTTCTTTAACAACAATTATAACATGCAGATGAAGGCAAATAGTGACGATATGAGCGGATTTTATTAGTAATTAATTATTCTTTACTTATGGACATAAAAAAGGCTCTACAGGATTTGTAGAGTCTTTTTCATTAATTATTATTTATTGTTTTTCTTAAACAACCTACCAAAGTTGACGCCTTCATAAGTCAATTTAACTGCGGCTGATAAAGTAATTGGCAAGATAAATACCAAGATTAACAAACCAACATCAACAGTTAAAGCAACTTCGATCAAGGTTGGAATACCTGATGGAATGAGGGCTGCAAAAGTACCACCCAAGATAATTGCAGCTGAGATAACAACCGTACCAATGATGGCACATGCCTTCAAGATTCTTGAACTTGGAGTAGTAAATCCTTCTTCCTTGAGTTCGTTGTAACGAGTCATGAGGAAGATACTGTAGTCAACACCTAAGGCAATCAACATGATAAAGCTGAAGAATGGTGTGTTCCATGAAAGCATGTCTCTACCAAGAACAGCCTTAACAATCCATTGGTTGATTGAAAGTGAGCAAAGGTATGCGATAAGCAAAGTACCAAGAATGTAAACTGGTTGAAGAAGTGAGTGAGTTACAAACATTAAGGCAATGCCGATACCGATTAACATGATTGCGGCAGTTCTAAGGAAATCGCCACTAGCAACTGTCTTAGTATCCTTAATCTTTGAACTTTGACCACCCATAGCAACAGTAGCATTCTTAAGAGCAGTACCTTGGAAAGTCTTCTTAGCCATTGCGCTCAATTCTTGTGATTCGTTAGTAGCTTCAGTTGCACTTGGGTTTGAATCGAAAACTACGATAATTTGAGCTGACTTCTTGTCAGGGCTGAGGTATACATCCATTGACTTCTTGAACATTTCATTCTTCAAGAATTCCTTTGGAATGTAGAAGGTATCTGCTGCAGCGGATGAGCCTAAGCCCTTCAAGTAAGTTTCACCTTGACCTAAACCACTGTTTACAGTGTCAATACCAGTAGTAAGTTCTGGAACCTTAGCAGCTAACTTGCCAGCACCCATGCTGAGTTGGCCGGCACCACTGTTAAGTTGACCGATACCTGAGATAAGAGCTGGAGCTTGGCTTGCTAATTGACCAACACCTGAGTTAAGTTGACCTGCACCATTAGCAAGAGTACCAAGACCAGTGTTAAGAGTACCTGCACCGTTGGCAAGAGTACCTAAGCCTGATTGAAGTTGACCTGCACCACTGTTAAGTTGGCCAACTCCAGCGTTAAGACGACCTGCACCACTTGCAAGACTGCCAAGACCAGTACTCAAGCGACCTGCACCACTGTTAAGAGCAGCAGCACCTGAGTTAAGCTTGTTTGCACCGGCAACACCTGCACTAGCAGCTGATTGAACTTGACTTAAGCCTGAGCTTAATTGGTTCAAAGCAGTTGCGGCACCTGGAAGTGCTTGGTTTGAAGCTTGAGCCAAAGTATTCACTTGAGTCTTCAAACTTTGAAGTTGGGTCATCAAATCACTTTGTTGCATTGCAGCCATCGAGCCTTGTAAACCTTGAGCTGCTTGAGTTGCATTTTGCATAGCTGACTTTAACTTATCAGTATTAGCACCAGCTTGAGCCTTTTGAACAACTGATTGTACCGCTTGGGTTGCAGCTGCAGTTGCTGCTTGCTGAGCAGCTTGTTTTTGATCACTTGGAACGTCTTTCACAGCTGATTGAACTGCAGCACTAATTGCTAATTGAACATCTGCTTGACTTACAGATGAACCGACACTACCAGCAGCACTTTGCAACTCCTTCAAGCTGCTTTCTAATTGAGCAGCTTGTTTTTGTACAGCAGCTAAACCACTAGTTGCAGATGAAACGTCAACAGAATTGCCTAAAGCAGCATTCAATTGTTGAATACCGCTGTTAATTTGTGGCAAAGCAGTTTGCAATGCAGCAAGTTGTTGCTTGTTTGATCCACTCAATTGGTTAGAAAGTTGTGTACTCAATTGTTGCAATTGGTTAGCCATTTGTTGGGTACCATTTTGCAAGATCTTGGTACCAGCTTGTAAACTGTTAGCACCATTTTGCAACTTGTTAGCACCGCTTTGTAAGCTGCTTGCACCACTTTGAAGTGCGTGAGTACCACTAGCCAAACGACCTGCACCAGTTTCAAGACGAGTAGCACCACTAACTAATTGATTTGAACCGTTTTGTAAACGAACGGCACCACTCTGTAATTGTTGAGCACCGTTTTGCAAACGACTAGTACCACCAACTAATTGTTGTGCACCACTTTGAAGACGACTAGTACCATCTTGAAGTTGATCTGCACCATCCTTCAAGCTGTTGGCACCATTAGCCACCTTGTTAGAACCTTTACTTAATTTACCCAAACCAGAACGAGCTTGATCAACGCCGTCGTTAACAGTGTTCAATTGATTGTTTACATAAAGCATATCAATTGGTTCACCATATGGTTGAGTTACAGATGTCGCAAATGAAACATCTTTTGAGTTTTGAAGTTGCTTGGTCAATTGATCAATTAACTTCAAGTTTTCTTCATTATCTAAACGATGCTTACTCTTAATGTACAAGTATGATGGTTCAGCCATACCTTCTGAGAAGTGTTTTTGAACTACCAATAAACCTTGCTTAGATGGAACTGAATCTGCAATTTCATCAGTATCATCGTAATTCAAGTGTCCTGAGTACATTAACATGAATGGAACTACAACTACAGCCAATACAATTAAGTAAATAATTGGATGCTTTAATGTTGAAGCAGAAATTCCATGCCAAAGTTTATCATCGCTTTCACCAGTGAATTTCTTAACTGGCCAGAACATTTTCTTACCAAGAACTGCCATGAAGAATGGGTTGAGTGTTAAAAGCACTACCAAAAGTACTGCAACACCAACCGCTACACCTACGGCTGATTGGTAAACTGAGAACTTAGCTAAACTTAATGCGGTAAATCCGATTAAAATTGATGAACCAGAATACAGGATAGTCTTACCAGCTTTGAAAAGCGCATCATGTAAGGCTTTGTACTTGTCCATCCCTTTCCCTAGATTCTCTTTAAATTTATCATACAGCAAGATGTTGTAGTCGGTACCAATACCAAAGAGGACGATAACCATGAACACTTGTGTAAAGTTTGAGAATGGGAAATTAGCATGTTCAACTAAGTTTGTAACGATTGAGAAAGAAGTAAGGAATGATACCCCAACTGTCAATAATGAAATTAGCGGAACAATTGGTGACTTAAAGACAATTACCAAAACAATGAAAATAAATACAACGGTAATAGCTTCAGTCTTCTTAATTCCTTGCTGGATTGAAGCAGAGAAGTCATGTTGCAAAATATCAGCACCAGTTACATAAGTGCGAAGACCTTGCGTCTTGGCATCCCTGTTCATTTGATTGTAAACTTCCTCAATCGTGCCATGACTCTTAGCGATATTAAACTGCGCTACCCAAGTCGTGTCATCTTTTGATTGAAGCTTCTTTCTCGTAGCAATATTGGAATCTGGAAGAAGTGAATCCTTAATTCCATACTTGTACTTATCATTCGTAAACTTGTCAAGCGTATTGTTGATGGCCGCTTTATCAGCCTCCGTTAGCTTGCCGTGTTTCTTGTTAAAAACAAGTGCTACTTCATAGGTGTTCTTCTTTTTTGCACCCCAATTGTTTTTGATAGATTGTGCCACATTGCTTTGTACATTGCTTGGAAGTGTAATGTCCGAGTGGGCATTAGTCAGTTCCTTGATATTAGGCAAAGCAAAAATGGAGATTATCAATATCAAAACCCATGCAATTAAAGAAAAAACATGGTTTTTCAGAAATTTCTGCACTTTCCTATTTCCTTCCTATTTGTAATTCAGGTACTGGTTCTACAAGTCGCAGAATCATCTCATGATAATTACGATTAGATTCATCCTTTGTTTCATCAACAAATGAAGAAGAATTATCCAAAAAAACGTAACCCAATACAGCGCCAATTAAAGCATGGAACGAAATGGCACTTTCTTTTCTAAAATTAAGCCTCTCGCCCAATTTTATCAGATCCAAAATTTCTTGGCTAATTGCCGCATCCTTGGGATATTCATTCAAGTGATACAAAATGCTTGATAAAGCCTGGTCACTCAATAAAAAATCCCGCACCGTATCAGCAAACTTAAGCAATGCATCCCTGCCAGACAAGCCAATCAAGTCATCCATTAATTGATGCCGCAAAATTTTAATCTCCCTTGCACCAACTAAAGATAATAATTGCTTGCGACCAGATACATAATGATATAGCGACTGCGAGCGCACATTTAATGCCTTTGCCAAAGCTGGTAAAGTTGTAGCACTCAACCCCTTTTCACTAATCAACTTAGTTGCTTGATCAATTATTTTATCCAAATCAAGATTTCTCTTTTGTGCCATAACGTCCCTCCTTTTCCTAGCATACTAGATAATATATCACTACAATTTGAAGATTACAATCTACAATGTGTAAATAAATGCTTTTTCTAATAAAAAAATAATGAAGCCCTTTTCAAGCTTCATTATCTTTATTTCTTATTATGTTTTTTATCAAACCAGGTGTTAACATTCTTTTCTAACTTATTAAAGTTCTTATTGTTGCTGCTCCAAACAGCTATACAGTAATTTCCTCTGCCTTGAACAATTGCCGTAGCAAAATCATTATCACCTGTAGCATAGACACCACCAGTGATGCCTTTAACCATCTTGATTCGCTCTTTTGACTTAGCTAAAGCACTCAAGACCCTGCTGGCATATTGTCGATTCAAGACCCGTCCTTGATAAAGACCAATCATGGTTTTAGCTAAATCATTAGCAGTAGTTTTACCATAATTATCGCCATTAAAGTTCTTGGCAATAGTAGTCTGGTCAGCTCCCATTCTTTTAGCAACTGATTCAATATTTTTAATGCCAATTTTTCTTATCAAAGCATTGGAAGCCGTCTTATTATTCTTCAACATAGCTTCACGCAAGTAGGCAAGGCCATAAGCCATATTAACTTGGAACATGCCATCGCCCTTAGCTTTATCTGCTTTTTTAATTTTAACAGCAGTTTTAGATCCCATCTTACCCTTTTGCTCTTGTTCATAAAGTGCAATCAACAAGAACAATTTCATGACATCTTTAGCGTCATGGGCTTTGGCAGTATTAGATACAACGGCATAGCGACTAGAATTATTCAAATCTTGCACGGCAACTTGATAACTATCATCAAGTCCCATCACATTCTTAATCAACTTAACCAGTTGTTTATTACTACCGCTTTTAGCCTTAACATGATTCGAGTATTCAATCGAATTAACTTTAGGTTCTTTAACCTTTTTTACTTTTGGCTCTTTAGTTTTCTTTTTGCTTTTCTTAACTTTGCTAGTTGTCGGTCCCACGATCTTCAATTGTGCATTTTCAACTCGTCGCATGTTGCTCGTATACAAGATGAATGCCAACAGAGTAGAAATAATCGAACCTACCAATATTTTATGTTTCATAAGATTTCCTCTTTAAAAGAAGTGATGCTTTTTCATCAAAACGACCAGCCATACCATTAAGACGACCATCAAGACAATAATTAAAATCCAGTCAAACGAATTCTTTAAAATAGGTAAACTAACATTCATTCCGTAGAACCCTGTCAAAATAGTTGGAATCGTTAATACCAGTGACCAGACCGTCAAAAATTTCATGGTATCGTTCAAGTTATTGTTCATCATGTTATTTGAGGTAGCCGACAGCGTCTTGGTGACTTGTTGTGAAATCTGAACCATTTCTGCAGACTGGCTTGACTCAATGAGAACGTCATCAAGTCTTTCACGCGCATCCTTAGTAAAGTCTAATTTGCTATGGTCCAAACTGTGAAGCGTCATCAAATCTGTTTGAATTGAACTGGATAAATAAACTAAACTTTTTTCAATATTAGATAATTCAACCAGATCTTTATTATTAATATCATCAGATAATTTCTGATCCAGACTATTACGCTCAACATCCAATTGAGTCACAGCACGCTGGAAATATTGTGATGAATAAAGGAAGAAGAGCATTAACAGCTCTGTTACATCTTTAGCCTCCGAAAGCCGTTCACGCATGTGTTCATCATTGAATTCATCAAAAACATAGCTAGTTGATTCCGTATGGAAAGTAAAGACATTTTCACCAACAACTAAGAAAGTGATTGGGTGTGAAGTGAAATGTTTAATTGTATTAGTTGGCCAAATAGGTACATCATAAACTAACAGGTGACTATGCGTATGCACATCATAGTCATAGTGAGGACGTTCGTGACGGTCGGAAATATAAGAAATAATATCCGGGGTAAAATTGAAGTCTCTTTGCAATTTCTCACTATCTTCTTCACTTAAGTTGTTGATGTCGTACCACTTATATTTTGTTGGTACGGGGAAATTTTGTTGTCTAATCAACCAGCTCACCTCTACTTTTTATTCGCTTCTTAAATGTTAACATTTTTTCTAAGCACATAGGAACTGCAAACTTATTATTTCCATCAAAAAAAGCAGACCCAGCACGGTCTGCTTTAAAAAATTATTTGCTATTTAGTTTTATTGCTTCCAAGCAGCATCAAACTTTTGCTTACCAGCGTTAATTTGGCTGTTAACATTTTGACCCTTTTGTGCTGCGGACAAGATGTTTTGCATAATGCTGTTCAATTGTTGGTATGCAGCGTTTGAGTTCTTTGAAACAGGAACACTGTACAAGTGCTTCATTGAGTCTTCAAGTTTAGCAGGAAGCTTGGTGCTCTTGTTGTTCTTGTATTCGCTTGAGGTTACAACGCTTTCGTTAACTGGAATGTAACCAGTAGCATTAGCCCACTTAAGTTGACTTGACTTAGATACCAAGAACTTAATGTACTTAAATGCGGCTGCCTTTTGATCAGCAGTTGCGTGGTTGAACATGTAAATGTCAGTACCTTGTTGCATAGTGTACTTGCCAGGACGTGGAGCAACGTCGTAAGTGAACTTGTTGCCTACACCTTGCTTAACGAAACCTTCACCTGCTGAAGTACCGATGAACATAGCAACCTTTTCGTTAGCAAATGGACCTGAAAGGTAGTGTTCTGAACCAGCTACTCTGAAGTAACCCTTCTTGATACCATCTGCGTAGTAGTTAATAACTTTCTTTGAAGCAGCACCACTGAAGTTAACCTTGTCTGAGAAGTTAACGCCTTCGTTCTTCAAGCCAAGAGTGTAGTAGTTTGAAAGTGAGTCAAAACCAGCACCTACAACTTTGTGATTACTCTTCTTGTAAATAGTTTCTGACACTTGCTTAAGTTCGTCCATAGTGGTTGGAACTTTCTTAATGCCATACTTCTTGAACATGTCAGCGTTATAAGTCAAAGTTTCGATTGACTTGTTAAACGGAATACCATATTGGGTACCCTTGATCTTAGCACCGTCAAGAAGTTCGGTTCTAATACCGGATGCCTTAGCACTACCCCAACCAACATTCTTGTTGTTGATGTATGGAGTCATGTTTACAAGCATCTTGTTTTGTGCAGCATTCCAAAGCCAGCCTGGATATGCTTGGGTGATAGTTGGCAAGTTGTTTGGTGATTGCAAAGTTGAGTTAATCTTAGCTTGCAAATCATTGTAATCACCTTGGTTTTCCAACTTAACATTAATCTTTGGGTTCTTCTTTTCGAATTCGTTAGTCAATTGCTTCAAAGTAGAACCTTGTACACCAGGCATAGCGTTCCAAAATACAACTGTAGTCTTCTTAGTAATCTTTGATGGGATCTTTTCTGATGAACTTGATGAAGAGTTGCTACCGCCATTTGAACAAGCGGCAGTTCCTACTAAGGCTAAAGCAGCAACGGCAGCCATAGCAAGTTTCTTACTAAACTTCATTTGGATAAATCCTCCTAAAAAATAAAACTAAACAACAATAATCTTTAATTTTACTAAAGCGTGACTGTTTGACCACGCTTAGGTAAAATACGTTCTCCAAATGGATTCTCTTCCAGCTCCGGATGCAATGTGTGCACCGGTACCAAAATAGCTGGCTGAATCCCACCAATTATTTCTTTGAGTTCTTTTTCATCGGCGTGGCCTGAGCAACGCAATGCAATGAACTCAATTTTATTTTTAGCGAATTGCTCTACAAATGGCTTGTAGGCAGGGTCAAAGTCACCCAATGGCTCGGCATTTGAGTGGATGTAAAGGCCGCCCACTTGAAGCTTATCATAATCGCTTACAGCTTGCCACAAGTATTTATGATTATCCGCCAAAAGCTCGTCATAGCTGACTTCAAGCTCTGGATTCAAATCAGAATACTTCTTGTCTTCTGGCAAGTAGTAATATGGATAATCTTCGTTAAGACTGTCCTTAATCAAATGCGCACGCTTAGCATGCAAAACCACCTTACGTGGAGAATCAGAAACAATTCTAAGCAAACGCTCCACGTTAGTTGGGTAAGTGTTAAAGGTGATTTGGCGATCAGGGTGGGCGTTTTGCAAGCGCACGATTTTTTCAGTTAACTCCACTTCGTTCTTAGGACCAGTGAATTCTTCGCTGCTTTCATCGTGCTTTTCTTCTGGCCAAGAAACGCCAGTACCCTCAATGATCAACATATCGCTAGCTTTGGCCGCTTGCATGAAGGCACGAACCCAATCTGGGTGGTAGCCATGCAAACGAATATCACCAGTGTAGGCGATTTGCTTGTCCGGTGTCTTAACTAGTAAGCCAGTTGCACCGTAAGCATCGTGGTCACTAGGATATATTTCCAAGGTAATATCTCCCACCTTGATCGGCTTCTTATACTCAGCCGCAATGATTGGACGAGTGTAGTTCTTCTCGTGTCCAGCGGCTGGTAAAAGAAAGTCGCCATTTTCATTCAAAGCAGGAAGTAAATGAGCAGTAATTGGACCTGCATAAAGTGAAATTTCAGGTGCAAGCAAGTTTAGGGCCTTGCTGTGGTCCAAGTGTAAGTGTGAAATGTAAGCTGCAGAGTGTTCCCAGCGTTCAGTATCGATTGGCTTGCCCGTAATTTTTGGATCGTAAAAATTAGGCACATCCCCAATCAACTGATTTTTAATCAAAGTTTGGTAACTTTCATCTGGCAGCTTTAACTCAGGACGATATACTTCGCCTAAGTCAAACAGAACGTGTGACTTGTTATAAGCCACTTCGATCATTGGTCCACCAATTGTGGTTAAACCGTTATAAAAGGTAACGGTTGTTTTATCCTTTAAGGTCATTACGTACTACTCCTCGAATAATTTGCTTTCTAAAGATGAAGTATAAGATCAAGATTGGCAAAACGGTTAATGTAGCAGCTGCTAATTGCAATTGCGTTTCACTACCTGCATCTGAAGCAAATGAAGTTAAACCGTTGTTCAACAGTCTCATGCTGTCTTCATTGGTTACCAATAATGGCCATAGGAATGAATTCCAACCTGAAATGAAGCTCAAAAGCGCTACAGTGAACAAACCACCTTTAGACATTGGTACCAAAATTCTCCAGATGTATTCCCAGTCGCTAGCCCCGTCAATCATCGCAGCCTTGTAGATTGTTTGTGAAATTGAGCCGAAGTAGCTTTGTAAGTAGTACATGTAGAAAATTGAAGTCAAGAATGGTAATACCAAACCGATGTAGGTGTTAAGTAAGCCCATTCTGGCAATGGTGTTGTAGTTAGTGAAGATGATTGCTTCACCTGGCACCATCAAGAGTGACAAAAGAACGACTTGTACAACGCCCTTACCCTTGAACTTCAAGTTAACCATGGCAAAAGCACCAAGAAGTGCGTTAAACAAACTTACGATAGTCGTTACACTAGCCGTAATAAAGGTGTTTAAAAAGTAACGAGCAAATGGTGCTTGGGCAAAGACCTTAGCATAGTTTGACCATTCAAAGTGCTTAGGAATTAATGTTGGCGGAATCGTTGTTGTTTCTCTAAAACTCATTAGTCCGCCCAAAATCATGTAAACAAATGGAAAGACAGTAATAATCGCAAAGATTGCTAAAACGATGTAAGCAACTAAAGCACCCCAACGAATCTTCTTCATTTTTTACCGTCCCCCAATCTTTTTCATCATCTTACGTTGTAAGAAGGTTACGAACATAATGATGAGGAATAAAATTACCGTTGCGGCCATCGCTACACCTGGCGTACCTACAATTTGGAATTTGTTATAAATGTAGAACACTGCCGTTGTAGCTGAGTTTCCGACACCTGCTTGTCCGTTGAACAATGCATATACGGAAGTATAAATCTTGAATGCCGCAATAATGTTCATCGTCAATAAGAAGGCGATCGTTGGTACAAGTTGTGGCATAGTAATACGCCAGAACCTTTCGGTACCGGTTGCGCCGTACATATCGGCAATAGTGTAGTAGTTTGGATCAATGTTACGAAGAGCACCCATCAAGATAACGATGTTAAAGGCAAGTGATGTCCAAACACCAAAGATAATGATGGTTGTCAGTGACATTGATGGATCATCAATCCAGTTAGGAGCTGGCAAATGAAGTGCTCTTAATAGGAAGTTAAGCATCCCGTATTCACCATTAAAGATGTAACGGAACACGATACCAATCGCAATGGTTGAAGTAACGTAAGGCATAAAGAAAGTCGTTTCAAAGAATGACTTGTGCTTTACCTTACTGAAAATAAACCATGCGAGCATAATTGAAATAGCTAATGCTACAGGCACCGAAATTAGCGCATAAAGAATGGTGTTTCTAATTGCGCGCCAAAATTCGGGATCACTAAAGATATATTGATAGTTGCTAAAGCCAGTCCAGTTCAAATTGATTAATGGACCGCTTTGGAAACTCATTACAAATGCCCGTAAAATTGGGTAAATACTAAAGAAAGTAACAAAAATGATTGTTGGCGCTAAAAAAAGCCAAGCCTTCTTTTGATTGCTCCTCATTAGTAGACACGCTCTCCTTCCTTAGTAAAGAGGAATACGCGATCAAGGCGCATCTTTAAGTTAACGTTGTCTCCCCTCTTAATTTGGGTTTCAAGGTCAACAAGTGAACGAGCTTGAACGCCATCATGAGTAAATTTCAAAATACGTTCACGGCCGATCAATTCAACGTCGTCGATCTTAGCTGAAACATGGCCAGTTTTGGCTGGCAAAATATTTTCAGGGCGAACAGATAATGTGTATTCGCCATCAGTCAAGTCACGCTTGAAGCGACTTTTATCTAAATCATCTACATTAATTTCAAAGTTTGAGCCGGTAATCTTGCCGTCTTTTACATTAACCTTGAAGTTATCGATTACTGGGTTACCAACGAAGTTAGCAACGAAGTAGTTATTTGGTTCAAGGTAGAAGTTTTGACCCATATCGTCTTGTTGGATCACACCATTGTTGAAGAGGATGATTTTATCACCAATGGATAAGGCTTCTTCTTGGTCATGGGTAACAAATAAAGTAGTGATGCCCACTTTCTTAACCAAGTTACGGATTTCTTCACGAATCTTCAAACGAAGACGTGCATCAAGGTTACTCAATGGTTCGTCCATGAGCAAAATCTTAGGTTGTTGCACCAAGGCACGAGCAATTGCGACACGCTGTTGTTGACCACCTGACAAGTTACCTGGCTTTTGGTTGGCAAGTTCAGTGATTTGCGTGGTTTCCATGTACTTTTCTGCAATCTCCTTAGCCTTGTCTTTAGGCATCTTTTGCTTGCCCACAGTTAAAGGAAACATAACATTTTGAAGGACTGTCATGTGTGGGTATAAAGCGTAGTTCTGGAAAACGTAGCCGATTTGACGATCTTTAGGTGCTACGTTTACGACAGACTTGCTATCAAAGAGAATATCGCCGCTGGTTGGGTTAAGTAAACCAGCAAGCATGTTCAAAATGGTTGTCTTACCACAACCTGAAGGGCCAAGCAAACAAACAAGGTCGCCTTTCTTAACTGAGAAGCTAACGTCCTTGATTGCTTCGTGACCATTGTCGTAAACCTTTTTAAGGTTCTTTACTTCAACAAATTTATCATCATTCATAAGTTTCACACACCACTATATATTGATTTAAGTTTATAAATTTCTCTATTAATTCTAAGCTAAAAGGGCAAAAAGCACAAATGATTCAGTTAAAAAATTCGTGGTTTCTCAGTGTTGATGAAATAAATTTCTCTCAGTATTCGGATTTTGTTCGTATTCAAGCCTTCGCGTTATAATATTTTATTTTTTGTTCGCGTTTTCTAAATGTTGTGGTACGCACCAAAAAAGGTCATGGTTGAACATGACCTATTTTTTATAAATTATCTCCGCGTTCGAATTGATATTTAGAGCTGTTTAATGCTTGTCTTACCAAATCACTCATTAACTTCTTAGTCTTCTTGGTAATCACACCAGCAGTCTCATCATTGGCATTAGTCAAGTACTTGATCAATTCTGTATCTTCAAGATCTTTAGCTTTTTCATCAATAGCGTCAACACGGCTAATAGCATAACTTTGGCAATCGTCACGGTAGGCATTTACTTGATAAATGTATTGGTGGTAACGTGGTTCAACGATTACTTGCAAAGTCTTGTAAAGCCAGTAAGCACTGCTATCAGGATCTACCATGTGTTCAGCCACCTTATAGTTAAGTGGTGTATCTTCAATATTAGTATAGAAAGGAACGTATGGTGAGTATGCGTAAAAGCCCATGTTGATCCATTGAATAGCGGCCATCTTAGCTGGAACATCGTTTCTGATTTGCAAGATGCTTGATTCTTGGTTTCTATCTAAGGCAATAGAACGGAACATCTTTTGTTCTTTTTCTGTGCCAGATGAGAAGGTATCCATTGGATCATATGGGGTGCCGTTGTAGTGACTAGTCAAAAATCTTTGCACGTCTTCAACGCCAATCTTCTTTTCAGGAACGCGAGCAAATGGCATTTCTTGGCTAGTTGGATCTTGTTCAATACTTGGGTTAAACAACTTTTGACCGTACCAAGTTCTTGGGGTGTTGTAGAAAGCATCAGCTTCATCCTTAGTACCAAAGATGTCTCTGAATGAAAAACTACCATCAGTGCTATTGTTCAAATGATTCTTTTCAACGAATTCTTGAATACCTTCGCTGTACATGAAGTTGTCTGGATCATTAAAGTCAACGTTTTGGATCACCATAATGTTAGGACAAATTGCGTATGAATCATCAGGAACACGAGCTGCTACCCATTGGTGACCTGCACCAGTTTCAAGGTACCAAACTTCTTTGTTGTCTGAAAATGCGATACCGTTGCTTTCACCAGTACCATACTTTTCAATTAAACGACCTAAACGCTTAACACCTTCACGAGCAGTCTTAACGAATGGCAAGGTGATATAAACCATTGAATCTTCATTAATACCATCTTCAACGAGTGGGTCGTGGCCTAAGCAACGTGCATTAGTTGCTTCAGTTTCGGTAGCTGACATGGCAACGTTATATTCGTTAATACCTTGTTCATCCCAACGACCCTCTGAACCGTCCGCAGTTGGAGCAGCAGTCCACTTGCAGCCATCACCTTCAAGATGCATCTTAAAGCCGTTGTATTTTGAAACGTAGTCTTCATCATAGTGGCGTGCTTTGTTGACAACAAAAAGCTTTTCATTGATGCCGCCGTAACCATCTTCGTCACGAGCAATCATAGTTGAGCCATCAATTGAAGCATCTTTACCAACAAGCATCGCGGTACAGTTATCTTTTTTCATGCATGTACTTCCTTTTTTAATCTATATTCAAATTTTGCTATTCATTAACCTGAATTTGTTGATTAACTTTAGCCCTGCCATTATTATAGTTGAATTCATAGCCAGGTTGCACGTTATAAAGATAAACATTGAAATTTAATGAGCCATCAGTAGAAACAGCTTGTAGATTTACCCCTCGTGCCATTAGTTCATTGCCCCTAAAAATTGCGGTTGCCTGGTAAATTACCCGCTTATTTTGACGTAATGCTTTACGCACCTTTGCTTCAAAAATTGTCTGAATTTTTTGATTAGAAAAAGCAGACTGAGTAAACAAATTCTTAGGGTTATTCTGATCACCTGACTGATTACGCGGATTGTAATTACCATCTTGATCAATACCAGCTGAAACAGAATAAGCAATTAAGTGGCCGCGATTATAAATTTGTGTGCCATTTCTACGATTATAGTGCCAGCCAGTGGGCTCTACAAATTGCCGTACTCTCAAACTATCATTAGCCACATTGCGCTTTTCTAAAAATGCAGTGTTAGGACGAGAGGTCCGGTTAAGTGAATCAAGATTAGAATAAATTACACGATTAACCTTCCATGAATTTTTCACTAAAGTTGAGCGGTTGTGATTCACTACAGTAAAAGCTTTATCTCCGCTCTTAAAATTCAAATTAGCTAACTTTTTATAATCAACATCAGACAATCCGCCATAAGCCTTATTCGCTTTAGAAGCATCCCCAATCGTATTGGTTACATGCTGTTCATCATGATTGCCGGTAAAATCTTTCAAAAATTGACTACCACTTGGATCGCCGCCAGCTTTAGTAAAAAGTCCCCATGCGATTGCTATCAGAACAATAACTGATGACAGAACTGTCCCCTGTTTTTTACGTTTTCTTCTTGCCATAAAAATCCTCCATTTATTAAGAAATAATACTAATTCAAACATCAGTTTGCAATAGAACAAAAGAAAAAAGCCATCTTTTTTCAAGATAGCTTTTAACTACGGGCCCAATCATCAAGCATTGATAAAAAGAAACTCTCTGATAAACGCTTAATCTTAGCTCCATCTTTAATCAATAAACGCGCTCTATTCAAGTCATCATTATCTTTTCTAAAGAAATCATGATCACCCATAATCAAATAATTCGTAGTATTTTCTACATTTTGATCAATTTGACCACCCATATTGTTAATCATTTTTTCCGCATCGTGCTGATACATGTGTAAATTACCAGATAAAACAATATTTTTATCTTGAACAGGATTACGGAACCCAAGTTGGTAACAATCAACTTCATCCCCAGTTAAATCGACATTCTTAATTTTGCCAATTGCCTGCTCTAATAAATCCTCCGTAAAATGCTGATTAAAGTCGTTATACACCTTAACTGTATCAAGAGAATCTGCCAAGCCGTGGTGCTGTTCTACTTGAGCAATTCCCGCACGCTGCATGCAGTCAATCAAACGATTATGCTGGCGCGGATAATATACTCTTGCTAGGCGAAGCACATCGACATAATCATTATTTAAAACTGGCAAGTTGTACTTTTGACTAAGATCATATAAGAAGTTCAAGTCAAAGTTAACATTATAACCAATAATGATGTCATCACTGATAAACTCACGAAATTCCTTAATTGCCTGTTCTGCAGGAATTCCTTCATTAACTAACTGTTCTTCAGTAATTCCGTTTAATTTAGTAATAAAAGCAGGAACTTTATTATTTTTAGGGAATTTTACTAAATTAGTGTATTGATCAACAATTTGACCATTTCTCACTTTTACCCCACCGAGTTCGGTAATCCGATCACGGAAAGGACTAAGACCAGTTGTTTCAATATCAAGCATTGTGTAATTAGACAAAAAGTCTGGTTTTTCTTGTCCCTTTTGCCGGAGTTTATCTTGTGCACCATCTACATGCAAAACCCCGTTTTTTACGTAAATACTCATCGTTCACCCTATTTAGTTAAATTCATCAACATATCACGCGAGCTAGTTGCAAAGCCTGCTGATCTCTTCTTCAAATCATCTGGCATGTCTTCATCAGCCAAATCAGCTGCTACATACTTCCAATGGTTAAATTGTTCTACCAATTTAACCATTGGATCAAGAAGCTGTGGACTAGTCTCATCGACGCCAAGCTCTAAAACTACAACTTTCTTGTCTTCATTACCAGTTAAAAACCAACGAAAACGAGTATTAGCATCTGTATCAGGGAAGAAGTTAGCATTAAGCGGCATGTGCAACTCCATTGGACTGTTGCAATCTTCACATTTTGGCACTTCACCTTCACCCACTAAAAATTTTTTGACTACTTCACGATCATCTTTTTGTCCATGGTTAATACCACTAGAACATTGCATTCTGGTCCAATCGCCAAAGACATTGAAAATGTGATTCTCATTAAAACCAGCGTTTTCAAAAAAGTGAGCAAAAGTACTAGTTGCAATAAAGTATTCCTTATCTTGCAAAAGTTTCTTTAAAGCTTGCATCGTTTCACCAGGTTCGTATTGAAGAGAATATTCATTCACCAATTCACTCCAAAAACTCCATTGTTCACTCCAAGATTCGAATTTCTTATCAAGGGCATCCCCAATTGTATGCACATCGTATTTGTCGGCAATTTTGCCAAACTGGTCATCGAAGTTTTCTTCACTTAAGATGTCCAATCCTTCTTCTTTAGCCATGCCATTACCTGCAGTAATGATCACTGCATCCGCATCTTTAATCCATTCTTTTACCTTAGTAAAATCTGCCATCTTTATCTCTTTTCTTATTTAGAATAACCGGTCAAACGTAATTGTCCATCGATGTATTCACCTAAGAACACATCATTGATTCCATTATAACCTGCAGCTTGTACTTCTTGCTCAAGCCATGCTTTTCATCCTGATTTTCTTATTCTTCAACTTTTTGTTTAATTCTACCATAATAAAAAAGCAGCGTTTTTTGCGCTGCTTTTTAAATCTTATTATTTAGAAATTTCTTTAAGCCCAGCATGACGACGTCCCATGTTAAACCAAGGTGAAACAGTAAATGCCAAAACATCATTAATGACATAAATCAATGAGTTGATAGCCATAGCCAAGTTGGCATCACCTTGTGCGTAAGTGATTCCCCAAAGAACAAGTTGAAAGATACCACTTGCAGTCCACCAGAAGTATTGGTTGTTGTAACGCATGAAGCACATAATTCCGGCAGTAAGTGAAATAGCAAAACTGATAGCATCAACCCAAGGACGTGGATCATTAGTGAACTTACCAATTAAGTAACCAGAAACCACATAAACAAGCAAGGTACCAACGATGGCGATTAACCATTCTTTTGAGCCAAATTTTCTCAAATGGTTCTTAGTATCATTATTCCATGACTTTACTGACAAAATAACTGGTAAGTCCAAAGTTGCAATATAAGCAATTTGTTCAAAGATGGAAAGATAATTCTTAGCTGACCAACCTGCATAAATAAAGCAAGCTGCTGATACTAATCCTAACCATCCATTAATTGCCTTAGTAGCATTAATTGCCAATACACAAAGCGTACCTAATAAAGTACCAATAAAAGTAATTAAAGTTACGCTGGTAACCTTAGCTTGAATAAGTAATGCTAATTGAAAACCAAAAGCAAAAAACCATAAACAATAATTTTGTATTGGCCATCCCTTTAATTGATTAAATAGCCAAACGAAATAATTCTCGTGTTCTCTTTCCATCTACACAAACTCCTTTAAATTTAGGTTCACAAAACACAACATTTTGTGCCTTATCCGCTTTTTCCTAATAAAAGCATCGATATATATTGTAATCGAATTAAGCATTTTATACAATCTTGAATCTTACAAAATATTGTGCTAATAGCACTTAAAGATGTCTATATGTTGTGTTTATGAGAAAAATTATTAGTTTTGATTTTCATCTATATAAAATCAAATTTGAATACTTAAGAATATATAAAGGTACTCAAAAAGTACTATTCTGGAGTGACACACCATCATATAATATAAGTGTAAATTAGTGACATATTGTCATACTATCCAGATGAGGGTAAAAAAATGTTTAAATCAACAAAATCACAATTTGCAATTAGAAAATTAAGTAAGGGCGCTGTTGCGGTTTTATTGACTTTCGGTATTTTCGCTAACACTACTTCTGGTATCGTGTCAGCTACAGTAAATGATGGTATCGATATAAGCGCTATCGAAATCAGAGGGGGTACAACAGATACTACTGAATCTTCAGTAGAAGATATTACTCCTGAATCCACTACTGAAGTTTCAACTTCAAATGATGATCAATCAACTCCAGTAAATTCAGAAATTACTCAAAATACAGAAACTATTTCTGAAAATACTCAAGCTGAAACTGCCACTGAAATCAACAAAGCTGAAAATACAGCTAAAGAAGAATCAACGGTAGAAAATGCAACTACTAATGATGCAACCGTCACCGAAGATCAAACCACTACTGATAAAACTGAAACTTCTTCTCCAGAAAATACAAATCAAACTGAAACAACTACTAAGAAGCCAACAATTAACGTTGATACTGAAAAAGTAGACAAAGAGGATGAAGAAGAAACAAAAAAATTAGAAGATATTAAAAAATATATCGAGGAAGTAGCTGCAAAACACCCATTGGGAATTGCCGGTATCTTCCACATCTTTGGTAATGAAGTAGATGGTCAAGTGCACATTGCTGGTAATATTGCCGCAGATAAAGTTGGCGCTGGCGATTTTGGCACTAACTCAGGTGCTACCAGCAACTTAACTAATGGTGATATTCACTACATCGGTAGCATTGACCACCTCAATAAAATTAATGGTGACAACAAGTTAGTTATCTTCGGCCCAGACATTGAATACCGTTCATACGAAAATGGTGGCGCTATTCAAGTTAACTTTGGTACTAAGGATGAACCTAAATGGCAAAAAGTTGACATTAAGCACAGCCACATTATTCAAGCTGACAAGCCTTTAGACATTCAAGGTGAGTTAGACAAATTAGGTGAAAAGTCAGACAACTGGGCAGGCCAAAGCCAAACTGAGGGTGTTAAGGCTGACTTCACTGACCACAATAACAGTTGGATCGATGTTTCCGAAGCAATCAAAAATGCCGGTGATAGAAAAGAACCTATTTACGTAACAGTTGATGCTAGTCACATCTCAGGTGATAACAAGCGTAATATCACTATCAAGGGTATCCCTGCTGATGAAAATGCTCCAATCATCATTTTGAATGTTACTAATGTTCAAAACGGAGACTTGACTGTAAAGACACATCTGGTTTTAGAATACTCAGACCAAAACAATGTAAATGGTTCTAGTGAAAAGCATGGTCAAGCTAACAAGTTATTGTGGAACTTTGGTACCAACCTTAACTCATTGAACATTGATGGTGACTGCCACTTAGGCAGTATTCTAGCTTCAAACGCACACATTACTACAAATGTAAACGTGGATGGTAACATCATCGGAGACAAGGTTACTATCAAAGGTGAAAGTCACCGTTGGGACTTAGTTCCACCAATGGAGGAAATTCAGATTTCTGAAGAGCCTAAGCCGGAAAAGCCAACTCCGGAAGACCCAACTCCGGAAGAGCCTAAACCCGAAGAGCCAACTCCGGAAGAGCCTAAACCCGAAGAGCCAACTACACCTCCTACTGATGAAGAACTTCCTCCTAGTGAAGAAGACTTCATCCGCCCACTTCCTGAAGATGTAGTAGACCCTATCGGAGAGGAAGAAGAACCTAAAGAAGAGGAAAAACAAGATGAAGAAGACTTCATTCGTCCGCTTCCTGAAGATGTAGTAGACCCTATCGGAGAGGAAGAAGAACCTAAAGAAGAGGAAAAACAAGATGAAGAAGACTTCATTCGTCCGCTTCCTGAAGATGTAGTAGACCCTATCGGAGAGGAAGAAGAACCTAAAGAAGAGGAAAAACAAGATGAAGAAGACTTCATTCGTCCGCTTCCTGAAGATGTAGTAGACCCTATCGGAGAGGAAGAAGAACCTAAAGAAGAGGAAAAAGAAGACTTCATTCGTCCGTTTCCTGAAAATGTAGTTAAGTCTACAACTAACAAGGTTCAAGAACAACAAAAAGAAGAAAAGGCAACTCCTCAAACAAGCACCAGTACAGTCGTTGAAACATCAACTGAAGAAGAGATCGCTTTGCCAGAAACTGGCGAAAAGCAGAACCCACTTATCTCTATCGGTGCTGTGATGAGCGCAGTTGCAGTGGCTCTTCTCTCACTTGGCCTTATTATCAAAAAGAAGAACTAATTACGAAAATGACTCATCTAAGAGTCGTTTTTTAATTATTTCTAAATAGTGACACTATGTCATTTACAAATCAAAAAATAGTTGATACGATTAATATAATTAATTTAAGAAGCGAGGCTGAATATATTGAAATCAAACATAACAAGTATTCCCAAAAAAGTAGTTAAACGTACTACTTCATTATTTTTATCATTTAGTTCCCCGTCTCTACCTACCAAAAAAATTACGATTAATTATTACGATGCCGAAGGCAATAAAGTTGACTCTCATTCTCTTAATCCAGTCAAGGATAACCGGGTTATCACCAAGGATGCCTTAAGAATCTTAATTGATTTGCATATTCCTCAATATTATAAAATCATGCCATACTTTGCTTATCCAGAAGAAGACATTACTTTAAATAATATTCCTGACGAAATCATGATCGCAGTAAAACCTAGCTGCTTTTCTTTCTAAAATTAATGTTGTGAAGCACCTGAAATAGTGTCAGGCTTTTCTTCAACCTTTTCTTCTTTAGCCGCCTTAGCCTTAGTAGAAGCACCACTGACTGCATCTGGATCAGAATTTCTACGATAAGTTGCACCAGTTGTTGCGTCATCATCAACTACCAATTTTTGACCAGTAGTTTCACAGAAGTACTTAACTAATGGATACAAATCTTGTACCCATTCATAAATACCAGCATAGTTGCCGTTATCATCTTCCACACGCTTATAGTAGTGCAAAACCAACTGTTTTAAGTTACCGGTTGGCACGGGCATATAAACATCATCGTGACCATCTTGCTTTTCACGCAATGCATGAACAACCTTCTTAGCATTAGGAATAACGTCACGTACATCTGGGTGAACTGCACCCATGTTATCCCCAACTTGATCAGGAGTACGCTTAGCTTTCATCTTTGCATTTGGATCGACTGGACGGTTGTACCACAAGAATTGATTATTATCGTCAACAAAGGTCATTTCACCAATCGTATTACGAAGCATCCAATTCAATTGATTTACTGTCAAAAGACCTGAATCAAGCTTAACATAGTCATCACCTTCTGCAGCGTGAACCTTCTTAGCAGCCTTGTCTAACCAGTCAGGATCATTTTTATCGATACCTTCAACTGTATACCTAGACTTTCCTTTTGCTTCAAAGTCTTCTCTTAAATATTCATCAGAATTCATATTGTGTAACCATTTGGGCTCAGCCATAATTTCATCCCCCTAAAAGAATTATCATTGTTACTTTGATTATATAGTGGAAGTGGTTACATTTCAATAAAAGATATCATTTATAGGAATATTCTTTGTGTGAATATCATATATTAAATTATATAAATATTTACATAAAAATAAGGGATTAACACCCCTTACATCTTAGTTTCAACTGTATGCTTATCCAAATGAATAATTACATCAAACATAGCCTTTTCTTCTGGTGATATCTTGTGAGCCACCTCAAGTACAGCTACCTTAGGATTTTTAAGCAAGGTCTTGTGAATATCAAGTGACAGCTTAGGATCAAGCGCACTCGTTGCTTCATCAGCCAGTAAGATTGGTCTGCCAGAAAGCAGCGCACGTGCAATTTCTACTCTTTGAATTTGACCACCTGAAAGTTCACTACCGTTTTCACCGACTTGTTTGTCTAAGCCTTGTTCTTTCACCAGTTCATCAAGTCCTGCTTCATTAATTACTTGCTTCAATTGCTCATCACTAACTTGTCTTCCCAATGTGATGTTAAAGCGAAGTGTATCATCAAACATAAACGGCTTTTGATTGACATAAGAATAATAGTTATGGGCTGCATCCCAATTACCCGTTACGTTCTTATTATTAAGCAAAATCTTACCACCTTGCGGCTTCTTTAATCCAAGAAGCAATCGCAACAAGGTCGTTTTACCCCAACCACTTGGGGCCATGAGCAAGACCTTTTCACCAGGCTTAATCTGCAAGCTTACACCGTCAAAAATACGCTTATGATCGCTATTAGTAACATAAGATAAATCCGCAACTTCCATGCCTTCAAAATGACTGATCTTTTGCTTATCATCTTTCATCACGTGCTGCAAAGCCGTTTGCGTCTTTTCCCACATCGGCACTGTTGATTTAACCTGATTAAATTCATTAAACAGCGTTACGACTGGCGTGATAAAGTTCATCGCCAAGTCGACCATCATAACCAAGGTACCAACCTTTAAGTTGCCTTGCATCATCAATATTCCACCAACAGTACATGGAATAATAAAACAAAAAAGTTCCGCAGCTGAATAAATCAACTCCAGTGCCCATGCCTGCGTCAAAGTCATATTTCTTAACGCATTTTCCATTTGTTGGGCAGCGTTTGCGGCACGCGTTACAATATTTGTTCGCACGTTATAAAGCTTAGTAGCTTGCGCACCATTCAATGAATCAGATACGTGCTGTGTATAATTGGCATTAGTTTTAGCCCAGATCTTGGATTTTTTAGTAATAATTGGACTGGTAATCATTTGCACTAACGCTGGTGCAATTGTCGCTACTAAAAATACTAAAGTCATTTGCCAAGAACTATAAAATGCAAAACTAATCGCACCAAAAAATGATAGTCCTTGAAAAATCATATCTAATTGAGCAGTAACACGATTAGTTTCAATTTGCTTCAAATCGTTGGTCATCAGTGACAAGCCACTCTTAATATCTGGATCCCCCTGATCAACCAGATAGCGCAGGTTAGCTCTCTTCAAAGTCATGTTGACATCACGAATGATTCCCATTTTAACTGTTTCATAAACAAAGTTGCTGGCCATGAAGCACATTTGTCCTAGAGCAGTCAATAAAGCCAGTCTAATCAAATGCATGTAATCATGTGAACCAGATGAAGCCACATTCAACATGATTTGGATCATGTAAGCTACAAAGACAATATTGCAGGCTTTAATTGCAGCCAAAATGGTAAAGCTAATTATTTGGCTTTTTTTAGCATACTTAAGACTCATAAACTCTCCTTTTTTATATACTTGAACCATTATACCCGCATACTTGTCTTTTTCTCAATCTGATACGATAATTAATGTAATACATTCTATTTTTAATAAAGACTGAAAGGAAATTCTATGAAAACTGGTACTAAAATTATTACTTTAGACAACGGTTATCACTTATGGACCAACACTCAAGGTGAAGGTGATATTCATTTATTAGCTCTTCACGGCGGTCCTGGCGGCAACCACGAATACTGGGAAGACACTGCTGAACAATTGAAGAAGCAAGGTCTTAACGTTCAAGTTACCATGTACGATCAATTGGGTTCTCTTTATTCAGATCAACCTGATTATTCTGATCCTGAAATCGCTAAAAAATATTTGACTTACGAATACTTCTTAGATGAAGTTGACGAAGTCCGTGAAAAGCTTGGCCTCGATAACTTTTATTTAATTGGTCAAAGCTGGGGTGGACTTCTTGTTCAAGAATACGCAGTTAAATATGGTCAACATTTAAAGGGTGCCATCATTTCATCCATGGTTGACGAAATTGATGAATACGTTGCTTCAGTTAATAGAAGAAGACAAGAAGTTCTTCCACAGACTGAAATCGACTTTATGCATGAATGCGAAAAGAACAATGACTACGACAACCAACGTTACCAAGATGATGTCCAAATCTTGAACATTAACTTCGTTGACCGTAAGCAACCTTCTAAGCTTTACCACTTGAAGGATATCGGCGGTAGTGCTGTTTACCACGCATTCCAAGGTGATAACGAATTTGTCATCACTGGTAAGTTGAAGGACTGGCACTTCAGAGATCAATTGAAGAACATCAAGGTTCCTACTTTGCTTACCTTTGGTGAAAATGAAACTATGCCGATTTCTACTGCTAAGATTATGCAAAAGGAAATTCCTAACTCACGCTTGGTTACTACTCCAGATGGTGGTCACCACCACATGGTTGATAACCCAGACGTATACTACAAGCACTTAGCTGACTTCATTCGTGAAGTTGAAAACGGCACTTTTAAAGGTGAATAAAGATTGAAAAGAAGTCCAATTTGGGCTTCTTTTTTCTCCCTAATATGCTAGAATTAGAACAATTTAACATATTTAAGGGGATGACAATATGAGGAAACTGATTGATTTACACCTTCACCTAGATGGTTCCGTACCATTTACCACTATCAAAGAGTTAATGACCATCCATGGTCTGCCTACTATTGATGATCAAATTCTGCAGCAAAAACTATCGGTGGGTCCTGACTGCCGTGATTTAAATGAATTTCTGGAGAAATTTACTTTTCCCGTTCATTTAATGCAAACGGCAGCTGATCTGCAACTGATTGTATTTAGTTTGCTAAAAAAAATAAAGAAACAGGGACTGGTTTACGTCGAGATTCGTTTTGCGCCCCAGCTTCATACTGAGCAAGGTCTGACTCAAGAGGAAGTAGTGCGCGCAGCGATTAGCGGCGTCAACTACCCTAGACTGAAGTCTAGGGCTTAGTGGCTCGTTAGCTTACGCTAAC
>NZ_PCZD01000018.1:0-33055 GCF_002553975.1 Lactobacillus sp. UMNPBX6 | reverse complement strand
GGAACCGTACGTCCGGTGCAATGAGAGGGGCGAGAATTAAACTCCCTCTACTCTATTATGTTTAGCACGATGTTTGTTAACCCACTGATTAATGGGTACGCTAAAAAATTAGGAGCCAGCAGTGCCTTTGCCGGCGTGATTGTTGGGATTATGAGTATAGCTGCCATGTTTTTACGCCCTGTTGCAGGTAACTTAACTGATAAATTTTCAAAGTATCGTTTGTCTTTAATTGGCGGTGTTTTGATCTTGATTGGCGTGTTAGGCTATATTTTTACGCCATCAAGTGGACTGTTGTTATTATTTAGACTAATCAACGGAACGGGCTATGTTCTGTGTACTGTTTGCATGACAACCTGGCTAGCATTTTTAGTACCGCGTCAACACGTAGGTGAAGCGATGGGCTTTTACGGTTTAATGAATGCACTAGCTATGGCATTAGCACCAGCGCTTTCAATTAATATTTATCAAAAAATTGGTTATCGTGAAAGTTTAATTGCTGCAGCGATTGCGGCCTTTTTGATGATTGTGGCGATTCAGTTTGTTGGCAATCATGCTTTGCCACTTAAGAAAAAAGGACAGACGCAGAAAAAGCACTTTAAGATTATACAGATGAACGTTTTGCCAGTCGCAATTTTAACCACGTTGTTTGGAATGCCTTATTTTATTACGCAGGCTGATATTGTGACTTATGTTGAACAGCGTCATTTAACTGTCGCTGTTGGTAGTTACTTTTTGATTTATGCGTTAGTCTTATTAGTAATCAGAATAGGTTTAAAGCGGTATTTTGATACTGTTCGTTTTGGTGTGTGGTTCTGGCTTAGTCTGGTATCTACTGCAGCTTATATCTTTTTATTGGCAGTGATGAATAATAACTGGCAAATGGCCTTAGCTGCCGCTGGAATGGCGCTGGGCTATGGTATTATTTATTCCGTTTTGCAATCTACTGCATTATTGCTTGCCCCAATTGAGGAGCAAGGTTTAGCTAGTTCTACTTTTTACCTGGGATTGGACGTTGCAATGTCCTTTGGCCCAATGATTAGTGGGGTAGTTGACAGCATATTGCCGGTTAAATATTTTTATTGGGTTGATTTGGTATTGGTGCCCCTGATGTTAGTAGTTTACTTTATTTGGCGCAAGCGACTTAATGGAGCAATTGATCACCATTAACAGAGAAAGGGAAATATTATGAGTGACTATTTAGTAAAATCTAAACTTGAAGATACAGAATGGCAGATTAAGAGTGATGCTCGTGACCATAGCTTTATTTGTGATGTAAGTGATGACAAGTACAATGCAGGACCTAATCCAGTTGAATATTTGTGCGGCAGCGTTAATTCTTGCATTGAAATATCGGCAGGGATGATTAATGAAATCCATCATCTTGGTATTAAAAATCTTCGTATTGAAAATCAAGCTAAAACAGAAAAATTAGACCATGGCAAATCTGTGGTTACTGAAATGAAGATTAAGGTTTTCTTTGATTCAGATATGACTAGAGCTGAAAAAGAAGAATTTTTAGCCCATAGCTTGCACGTATCTACGGTATATCAAACCCTTAAAGAAGCAATTAAGATTTATGTTGAGCTGGGATAGGGATGAATTTTGATGTCAATTTTTGATGAAGCAATTGTACTAAATGATGGTAGCTTAATACCTAAAGTTGGTGTGCAGGTTGATAATGATCAAACTCTTAATGAAGCCGTTGCAGCAGGATTTCGATTGATTGAACAGACTGCTGATCAAAAAATGCACATGCGAAAAACGCTACCACAGCTCTTTATGGAAACTGTGATTTCAGAGGATGTAAAGACCCGTGAGGAATTACGCAATTATTTTGCTACAGTTAGGGCTAATTTAATTAGCAGCCGTCCCGATCTTTGCTTATTAAAATTGAGTGATGATCAAAAACGTAATCAGGAAATTTGGCATGAATTGGAAGAAGCGAAGTGTAAAGGCTGGGTTAAGTGTTTAGGCGTTGCCGACGCAACTACTGATAGTTTAGGTGAATTGCTTAAAGAAAAAGTTAAGCCAGTAGTAATGCAATTAAACTACGAAGATCCAGTATTAATTAATCTAGCTCGTGAGCATAAAATGCAAGTTGAGATTTCGATTAGAGAAGATATTGATGCTTTAGCAGAAATCGCAACTAAATATAAAGTTAGTGTCATAGACTTGGTTATTAGTTACTTTAACCAAAAGAGAATTATTCCATTGATTGAAGCAGATGCGATGAAGGAACAACCTAAAGCAGATATTAAAATTCAAGCAGAAGATATGGAAATAATCGGACAATTATTTGCTAGTAATTAAGATGTAAATATAGTTGGATTTGTATTTTGATGAATAATAATGAATGTTATAATGAAACTATAAGAGTTTAAGTTAGGAGATTAATATGAAAACTAAAAAATTATTTACTTCATTAGTTGCAGCTGTGATGCTTTCAACTAGCTTAGCTGGTAGCGGTGCTGTATTAAGTCAAACTGCACATGCCGCTGATACAACTCAAACTGCAAGTACCAATTCACAAGCTAAAAAAGGTACGATGACTGTTAAATATAGGACAGTAACTGCTACTATTAAGAATACTAACCCTACTTTGTATACTATCGGTGATGATGGTAAGACACTTAAACCAGTTACTATTGGTTATACAAAAGGTCAAGCAATTCAACTTACTTACATAGTTCCAACTTCAGGGAAGAATAAAGTATATGCCATTGAAGGAACTATGAATGTTAATGGTAAGGATGTTCAATTATTTGTTCCAGAAACAGAAGTAACAGTAAGTGGTACTGTTCCAACTTTTGATGACGCTGTAAAGCAAAGAACTGCAGATGTTAAGACTATTCAAGATGCCTTTAATAACAGAGATTTAAAGTACATCGTTATAACTCCTAAGTCAAAGAAGGGCGCAAAGATTTACTACGCTTACAAGAAGACTAAGAAGTCCAAGAAGATTTACTTCAAAGCTTCTAAGAAGAAGATCAAGAAGGGCAAGAAATTTAAGTCATCAATGATCGTTAAGCATGGTAAAACTAGATATGTTTACATTGGCAAAAAGCGCTATGTAAAGCAAAGTGATGTTAAGTTAGTTAGTGCTAAATATGCACCAGTTAAGTTATCAGATGAACTTAAGAACTTGCTTGAAGAAAACTAGAATTAAACGCAAAATAACAAGAAGTCGAGATTCGTTCATGAATCTTGGCTTTTTTGTATTGATTAATGAAATTATTTTCTTAAAATAGATAACTGGGATTATTAGTGGAGGGATATTTAATGAAGAAATTAAAAGTATTCATCATTATGAGTTTAATGATGATTTTTTTAGTTAAACCAAGAACGGTTTTAGCTAAAAGTTTAGGTTCATTTCAACCCAAGATGATTAATGAAAATAGTAATTATCGAATTTATCAAAAATTAACGCGTAAGGGTCCAGCAGGAAGTATGGGTCTGGCACGTACCTTTAAATATGGCAATTTTCAAGCGAATGCCGTAAGAAAAGTAGGAAAGTCAAAGTATTATTACGTTTGGATTGATGGTCACAAAGCTGGCTGGCTTAATCAACGGGCTTTCTTGAGAGATAAAATTGATGTTGCCAAAAATGTTAGTTTAGTTAAGAATTCACATTATATTTTTCCTGCAAGGGATGCAATTAACTTCGCTACAGACTCAACAGGAGCCGTGATAGATCCTGATAAAGTTAAGGCATCGCAAGATGAAGTGTTATCTAACAATGCTGGTAAGCATAAAATAAAGTTTTCTTATGGTAAAGCTCGTGCACATACAGTAGTTGAGGTAAGAAGTAATGCTCATGAAGGCGTTGCTAAGGCCAATAAAACGGAGCAAGCGGGAAAAGCTGCAAGCAGCTGGTTTAAGCATTACAAAACTTCTGGCAATTGGGGCAAAGGAGCAAGTTATGCACCAGAAACCAAGCCACACGTTTTAAAAAGCAAGCCTTTTAGATTAAAGACATATTTCTATCAACCTGCAACTTTAAGCCAAGATGGCGAAAAAATTGGGATGGTAGGTTCTGTGTCTGAAGGTGTAACTATTTCGAATGGTTCAATGTATGCGACGATGTATGAATCACCACATAATACGCGTGCACATATTGTGGTCTATAAGTTTAATCACGACCTAATCGCTATGTTATGCAAAAGTTGCCATGGCTTCCTTGGGCAGAATTCACGCGATTAGCTTCCGAGGTCAAAGTTAGTCCTAATATTAAGTTAGGGCATGGTCAAGCATTTGGTGCTACAGATAAGTATATTTATGCAATTGCTAATGACCATTTGCTTCGTCATAGCGCTCAGTCTGAAGAAATTATGCAAATTAGTAAAAAAGATTTGCGAATTAAACGAATTTGGACTTTCAAGATTTGGAATAAATCAGCTAAGGATGGTCGCTATGTTCATAACGCTGTCTTTGTAAATGATAAAAAATTTATTGCAGTCTATCATAGTGCAACCGAGCACCGCTTCGAATATTGGGAGGTAACTCGCCGCGGCAACAGTTGGCATCCCGTTGAGATCGGTGCAACTAAAGGTGAATTTATGCGTAATAATTCGCCAGTACAAGGTATCGCATGTGATAAAAAGAGAAAGCAAATTTATCTTGCCTTCAATGATTATTTATTTAAAACAAATCGTGCTGGTAAAGTACTAACTAGTGGACATTTTCATACCGGTCGCGAATTTGAGGGGATTTGTGTCAATGATTCGTACTTATATGCGGAATTAGCACAAAGACCAGAATTATTACGTCAAAAAATTAAATAGGATATAACAGCTTCTTTTGAATTTACATTTATAAAAGTTCATAATAGTAAATGTTTGTTTAAAAAAGGAGTTGTTTTTTATTTATGGAGCAAGATAATCACGTCAAGATTAAGCTAGGAAGCTTAGTTTTGATGATTTTCTCTTCTATTTTTGGATTTAGTAATTCGCTAACAGCCTTTTATCAGATGGGGTAGGCAAGTATTATCTGGTATATTGTGACTGCCATTTTATTCTTTTTGCCATCTGCATTAATTTTTGCGGAATATGGTGCTGCATTTAAAGGAATAAAAGGAGGAATCTTTTCTTGGCTTGAAGGATCAACTAATGAAAAAGTAGCATTTATCGGAACGTTCATTTGGCTTTCAGCCTGGGTTGTGTGGCTAGTTTCATCCACGCAGTTCTTCTTAGTATCTGTCTCAACGGCCGTATTTGGTCATGATACAACGCAAAGCTGGCATCTAGGGGCTCTATCTTCGACTCAATTATTGGGGATTTTGGAAGTTATTTTCTTAGCTGTAGTAACTTTTTGTGCAGCAAAGGGAATTGATAAAATAAAGACGATCAATAATATTGGTGGGATCTTTACTTTGGCAATTGCTATTGGCTTTACTGTTGTTTCATTGTTTGTATTCATTTTGAATCATGGACAATTAGCTGAACCAGTTACTGCACAAAATTTGGTACATTCACCTAATCCATCATTCCAATCACCAATTGCGGTTGTTTCATTTATCGTCTATGCATTGTTTGCTTATGGCGGTTTGGAAACAACCTCAGGGGTAATTGATTCTGTTGATAAACCAGAAAAGACTTATCCAAAAGGTTTAATCATTGCCATGGTGATGATGACTGCACTTTATGTGGTTAACATCTTCATGTGTGGTGTGGCTGTTAACTGGAATAAAGAACTCGGTGTCAAGGGCGTTGATTTGGCTAATGTGGAATACGTTTTGATTAATAATTTGGGTGTGGTTACTGGTCACAGCTTAGGACTTTCAGAATCTGCATCTTTGGCAATTGGTTCCGCATTTTCACACTTTGCAGGTATTGCCGATGTTTTATCAGGTGTTGCTGCAGCTTTCTTGATGGTTTACTCACCAATTAAGTCATTTATTGAAGGTTGTGATCCACGCCTTTTGCCTAAAAAGTTGGTGCAATTGAACAAGCATAATATGCCTGAACGTTCAATGTGGGTACAAGCAATTATCGTTAGTGTAATTATCTTGTTTATTTCATTCGGTGGTAATGCTGCAGATCAGTTCTATACCATCTTGATGGATATGATGAACGTATCATCATCTGCACCATACTTGTTCTTAATTGCTGCATATCCATTCTTTAAGGCTAAGAAAGATTTAGATCGACCATTTGTCTTTATCGAAGGTAAGAAAAAAGTTTGGGCTACGACAATTGTAGTTTGGTTGGTTGTAGCTATCGGTATTGTCTTTACTTGTATCGAGCCTTTATTTACAGGTGATTATCAAACTTCATTCTGGACAGCAATTGGTCCGGTAGCATTTGGTGTTGTCGCTTGGATATATTATGCATACCGCGAACATAAAGAAAAAGTAAATTTATAAAATAAAATACTAGTCTAAGATTATGGTATTGTAGGTAATCTTGAGGCTAGTATTTTTTATTCTCGTTACTCTCGCAAACTTTCGCTTTTTTCGCGTGAATAACGCGAGAACAAAAAACGAAGATCCTTGCAGATCTTCTCAAGTTGATTATTCCACTACATGACGTTCAAATGGATCATCTGAAATACCTTCAGCCAAAATGTCTCTTGACCATTGCTTAGCTGAAAATAATGAGTGATCTCGGTAGTTACCACAAGATTCAATGGTTGTACCTGGTACATCTTCCCATTTGATGTTATCACGAATTTCTTCTAATGATTCTTTCAAGGCCTTAGCAACTTCGGCGGTTGATGGGGTACCCCAAACTAAAAGGTGAAATCCGGTCCGGCAACCAAATGGTGAGCAATCAATGTAGCCATCAATACGATCACGTAAAAGGCCGGCTAATAAGTGTTCAATGGTGTGTAAACCGCCAGTTGGAATAGCATTCTTGTTTGGTTGAACTAAACGTAAATCAAAGTTACTAATTTTATCGCCTTTTGCACCTTCTTCAACAGTGATTAAGCGTACATAAGGTGCTTTAACTTTAGTATGATCTAATTCAAAGCTTTCTACTTTTCCCATAATTTTTCTCCTTGTTTAAAAAATTACTTAATTTCATTTTAACTTGAATTACGAATTTTAAACCCAAACTTGCTTGGCAGTATCAACTACTAATTTGATTTTGTTCCATTGGTCGTCAGTAGTTAAAATATTTCCTTCTTCGGTTGAAGCAAAACCACATTGAGTACTGAGTGCCAAATTGGTTAAAGGAACTAGTTCAGCTGCTTCGTTAATTCGTTTGATTAAATCTTCTTTTTCCTCTAGTTTTCCTGACTTTGAAGTGACGAGGCCAAGAACAATTGTGACATTTGGTCGGTTGTTCCAAATAGTTTTAATAGGTGCCAAATCACCAGCCCGCTTGCTGTCATATTCTAAAAAGAAACGATCATAGTTTAGTTGTGCCAGGTATGAGGCAACTGCTTCGTAGCCACCTGAAAAAAGAAAAGTGGACTTAAAGTTACCGCGGCAAATATGAGTTGCAATCGTAAGATCCCCAGGCAAGTTTTCTATAGTATGATTAATTACATAAACTGAATCTTCAGCTAATTTTGTATATTTAGTATGCTCTGTAGGATTATCTATAGTTTCATTAAGTTTGCTGATTAAAAATGCCCAAGTTGTATCATCAAGTTGTAAATAGCGACAACCTAGATCATAGAAATGTTGAATAGTTTGATGATAAGCAGTAGCTAGATCATCCAGATAATCCTGTCGATTATCATAAAATTTGTTCCAATTGTCCGATCGATTATCTCTAAAAAGCAGAGTAGGTGAGGGAATAGTTTGCTTTATCTGCACGTTCGCATGTTTTTGGACAAATTTAAAGGCTTCAAAAAATGGATGATCGGGATTATAGGTAACTTTGCCAGCTAGTTCGACATTATCAGTTCTAGTTTTAGCACCGTGAAACTTGTAGCTTTCATGATAGTTATATTTAGCAACGCCATTTAAGTTCCAGAGAAAATCTAGATGCCACCAGCTGCGACGAAATTCTCCATCGGTCACAAATTTTAGGTCTAGACTTTCTTCTTTTTGAAATAATTGATCAATTGCCTGATTTTCGACATGCGTTAATTCTGCTTGAGAAATATTTCCTTCATTAAATTTCTTTCTTGCTTTTTTTAATTCTTTTGGTCGTAAAAAACTTCCTACAATATCATAATGAGTTAAGTTAGTCATACTTTTTCTCCTTGTAATTATTCAACAATCAACAGTCCGCAAATAATAAAAATCAACCATACAAGGAGACACATTCGTTCAAATACTTTTTTATTGATAATAATTTTTGAATTAGTAATTGTAATTGCTTTTTTCATGATTGATTCCTCCTTTGATTAAATAAGCAAAATAAAAAGCGCCTCTAGCATATTTCATGCTAGGGACGCTCAAGCGTGTTACCACCCATGTTTAAATTAACTTCACAGCCAATTCCTCAATAAGTACTCCCAATAGGGAAGACTCAGACGGGGTAACGATCGTCACTCGTAATTTGCTTACTTAATGCTCGCATTTTAATTTAGCTCCAAGACCATATTCATTGCTTGCCATTGCATCGGCTTTCACCTAATCCGACTCTCTGTTAGAAATTTTAAGCAATTACTCATCTTTTCTAAGCTTTTATTAATTTAATTGCCATTATAATACGCCGAATGAAAATTGCTGTCAAGAAAAACTTTGATTGATTTTAGAAAATAAGACAGATAATATGTGGTTAGTAACAAGAAGAATAGGAGAGAAAAAATGACTAAAGTTTTCTATGTAAATGCTGATTTGAATAAAGTAGTCAGTGGCAAAGAAATAGCTGCCAACACGCAAAAATTTACTCAAGTACATCAAGATGCAGTTATTGCAGAAAAGAATTTAGATTTAAATTCTGACCAGGTGATTTTTCATAATTGTCCTAAGGGATATAGACTGGTTGATGAAGTGGATGAAAATTATAATGTGGAATACGATAAAGTATACGTGCCTATTCAAGTAGAATATGGCAATATTAAGAATTTCAAAAATGATGCATTTGATATTCATGATCATGAAAGCAGTGAATATTTCCAAAAATGGTTGTTGTGTTCCTTTTTAGCTGATTCGTTGCCATTTAACGTTGCAGCAAGAGTAGAAGCATGGTTTGGCGAGGAATAAGTTAAGTAAAAAAACTCCAAAAGCATTTAACTTTTGGAGCTTTTAAATTTATCGACTTAATTTGTGAATCTTATGTGCTAAAACCATTTCCTTGTTACGGTCTGCATAAATTGCATCTTTAAGGTAATTTATTGGCTTGAGCAAGGTATTTCTGCTGGTAGTAGACAAGTAGATTGCATGATGATGATCTAAATGGCGCAAATATCTTTTGGCATTTTGAATTCTAGCATGGTGCTCAAGGGCTAACTTCGGCTTGAAGCCCGTAATTTGGTGTTGAGCATTATAGATAGGAACAACTTGATGATGCCATTTATCAATATGATGAGTATTGTGACCACCAATCTTCTTACTTGCTTTGACAATATCTTTCTTAGTGGTCAAATTATCTTGTTTTTTCAGCCGTGAATTTTTATCAAGATAATAATTGCCAAGACCATCTTGCCGATATAGTTGTAAATTTTTAACTGAGTCTTCTTTATTGACAGTTACTTTTAAAACGTCACCATTTTTGTAATTCATTAAATACATATCGTGATCAATGGTGTAATTCTTCATGATAAAATATTCACCTCTTCTACATTAATTATCTAACATGATATTATAGTTATTTTTTTAAATATTGGAACTGGTTTTGCTAAATTTTTCTAGAAAAATTCCTTCTGTTAAAAAAATAGTGTTATTAGGATATAATAAGTGTAGTTATAATAAATATTTTAGCCCGGATTTAAAATTAAAAATCCTTTAAAAAAACGAATTAGCACATTTAAAACCTATTAAATATCAGGCTACTATTAAAGTGAGAGATATAAGGTGAGAAAAGCTTTTGGCGTGATAGTAGTATTGCGAGAAGCTCAAACGGTAAAGATGACGATATCAAATCTGATATATATTAAGTGAAATTTTACTTAATTACGTTCAAAATAGTGAAAGAATAATATAAGGGAGGTTTATTATGAAATTAAAAAGAATTGCATTGAGTATTGTGGCAGGAGCTGCGCTTATGGTCCCTGCAGCTTTAACAGGACAAAGCCAAAACTCTAGCATAGTTCAAGCAAGTACCTTAAAAAATAAGATTACGTTCGTTAAAAGCTATTCTCAACCAATGTTATATAATAAAAACGGTAAAAGTATAGCTAATAAAAATGAGATTAACTTTAACAAGCCAATTCGTTTTTATGGTCAACCAACTATAATTCAAGGACCTAAAGTTAATGCCTTTATTTATCTTAACGGGATGCCGCAGAGTATTATTAAAGGCAACACTTATGCCGATTTAGGTGATGGTGGTTACATTAATATGAAAGCAGTTGGTAGCTATAACTGGAATAGCAATGAAATTGGCTTGATTAAAAATGCATATGTTTACAACAGTAAAGGTCAACGGCTATCAACTTATCGTGGTCGCAAAGCTTATTTAACTAAAGGCAGCAAAATTAAATATGTTGGTAAGAGCTGGGTTACTTACCCTGATTCATATTTCAATTTAGGTAGCGGAATTTATGTTAAGTCAAATAACGTTAATACCATGAATGGTAAAGGCGTTTTGAAATTAAATACCAATACTGCTATTTATAATAAGAAGGGTCAACGTATTAGCTTTAATGGTCAGCGTGTATTGCCTAAATATTCAATTGTAAATTACGCAGGCAAGCGTCGCGCTAAGACCAAGTCTGATGATTACTACTATACAAATTTGAGTGGTAGTAAGTCATATGCAGTTAAGAATTATAAGATTAAGGGCCAAGATTACTACTATATCGGTAAGGGTGCTTATATCAAGGCGATAAACGTTGGACGCATTAACGGTAATCCTGTATTTCGTGATGGTGGTGCAACTACAATTGTTCCTCAAATGGACTTGTTTATCTATAATTCAAAATTAAAAAAGACAAAACAATCTGTTAAGAAGGGCCAAAAGATTAGAGCATTAGATCCAGTTATCCTTGGTAGTGGCGATATTGCACAACTTTTCTACAGAATCAAGGGAACATCTAACTATGTTTCTTGGGGTGATTACAGTGAGTACGGCTTTGAAGACGACGCTTATGTAGGCAACTTTAATTTCCGTGTAAGATTGAATCCTATTAAGACTATTGAAACTGCTGCAACACGTGCTGCTGAAGAATCAGATTAATTATTAGTAAAAACGCTATTCAATTTGGATAGCGTTTTTTGCTTGAAAAAAAGTATAAAATGACAATGTATATCAGAAAGAATCCAATGTTTTTTGGACCATATAAGGTAAGCAGGTGGTTAGAGGTCAATCAGTAACTTGGGTACCTAACAAATATTATTGGAGAGGCACACCTAAGCTAAACAAGATTATCGCCCAAGTGGTTTCAACTAATTCAGCTTCACAAGCTATCAAGAGTCACAAGTTTGATATTGCTGACGTAGTTAACTCTCAATGGCAAGTCACTTAAGATTCACTTGGATACAATGAGTGGTTTAGCTGTCCAAGAGTCAATCGTACAAAATTACATCCAACAATGGCATAAAATCGGTTTGAATGTTAGCTTAACCGGTGGTAGATTAATGGAATTTAATTATGTCTATGATAAACTTGACCATGACGATAAAAATATTGATATGTTCAGGGCTGCTTGGTCATTGTTAACTGAACCATCACTAAGAGGGATGTACAGTGAGAACAATCCGATGAATGACTCAAGATTCGTAACTAAGGAAAATTAGAAAGGACTAATGATCATGCAATTTCATGATTCTGATGAAACAATTCACATTCCACCACAAGATATTTTCGAAGATTTACTTGATCAAGTAGAAAAATTGCAAACGCAAGTAGATGAGCTCAAACGTCTGCAATACAGCAATTCTAGCAATGCACGGGATGTTTTTCTGTATGGTTGTGAACTGGCCGGTAGTCAATATCTTAATTTAGCAGATCACGTGGTGCCAAAACTCCATGAAGATGATCCATTAGTTTTGATGCGTGAGCCCAATAACCAATATGATGAACATGCGATTAGCGTATATACTACAAGTGGATTGAAGCTGGGTTATTTGCCAAGAAACAACAATCTAATCTTGAGCCGTTTGATGGATGAAGGAAATTTATTATTCGGTAAAACTAAGACCTTTCATTGGGATGGTAAGAGCCTGTACCTAATTGTGAAAGTTTATATGCGCGCATAAAAAATAAAAACTACTGATAGATCAACGTTTTTAACGAAAATTATCAGTAGTTTTTGTTTTATATTTTTGATATTAAGCAAATGAACGAGGATTTACATCGTGTGCATATTCTTTTAATTCCAATAAACTATACTTCTTACCAAATAAAGTATTTTTATCGGGAACTAAGCGATATGATTTGCTTAATCTCTTCATAAATTTGTTGGTAAACATCTTTCTCTTTTTACCACAAAGCGTATGTTGATTCAGCCATTGTTCTGCTTGATTTCTTGATAGATATCTCATGAAATCTTCCTTTCTATTAGTCGAAGTTGCGAGTAACTTGGCTGTTATTTCATTTTTCACCTATATTGTAGTACTCTAATTGAAATTGGTTAAAATATAATAGTGAAAAGCATAAAATTGATGATAATTTTTTGATTAGATTATAAATTGGCAAATCAGTTTTTTACTAATTTCGATGAGCCGGTAGGCAAGCGTCTGTGTGATCATGATGATATCATCGATGTCACTTTGTATTTTGCAGATAATACTCAAGAAAGAATTGAACTTGCTTGGAGTGAAAATAGTGAAGACAATAATGAGTGGCAGAGTCATCATTTATAAGTAAAAAGCCGCTTGATAAAAGTGATCTAGATCAAATTAAACCAGGACTAGCAGAGAAAATGAAAAAAATCGAGCAAAAAGATCGATTTTTGAATCGTAAGATTTTGAGAATCTATGTAGGCAAAGTGGAATAAACCAAAAAATGACTCAATCCCTTGATTGGTATTGGGCCATTTTTACTATCCGGCAATTAACATTTTCCAAAGTAAGCTACTAGTATACCAATTGTGTGGTTGAATTGCGGCTAAGCTAGCAACGATGATGCATATTCCAGCTGTTGAAATAGTGATTGAAAATATGCAGTTGACTAAATTCGATGGATAGCCACTTTTATGCGCTTGACGAAAAATATTGATAGCAAGCGCCACAAACACTAAACCGACAAATATTCCAATTTGATAATATATGTACAAATTAAATTTCTCCCGTTAGTAAGATTTCATTCTGGGAATATTATAATACTTGATCTTAGAATAGAAAATTACAAATTAAATAGGGATACATTTTTGCATCCCTATTTAAATTCATATTAATAACTAATAGCGCGATGACCATCTAAAGCCCAGTGAATTTTGAACTTGGCTACGCTGATCTTGCGCTTGGTACCGGTCCATGGATCATTGTAGTAAAGAGTATTGCCGTGATAACCAGTAAGAGTGATAGCATGATTAGAAATACCATCAAACATACCAACCCAAACAACTACTAGGTGAGACCGCAATAACTTTTGCTTAATTGCATTAATGCTGCACTTAGTCATAATTTGTGGCTTACCTAAATAGTGTTGAACAACTGGCTTAACGCCGCCGGGTGCAACCCAAAATCCTAGTGGGAATTTTTTATAAGGTGAACCCACAAAGCCTTTATTTGGATTGGAACTACATGACATAATCTTTGCAGCTTGATACTTGCTTACTTTTTTACCAGCAAAGTTAAGCATCATAGTTACCGCAGTAATTTCACAACCAGTAGGCATTTGTGGTCGTTGACAAATTACTTTGGCATTATTTTTGATGCCTGTAATTTATCCTTTTTTGTTGATCCAGTAATATACCTTTTTAGCTGCAGTATTCTTCATGCGGCGTCTACCTAATTGATCAAAATAGCTGTAATGCTTGGTGTGAGGAACTTTACGCACATTTTTAAGCATTGCGCCGTTTTTGTTAAATAGGTACCAGTAACCATTAATCTTTTTTAGGCCTTTGATTGCTGCGCCATTTTTTAGGTAGTAGGTATTGCCGTTAGTTACTTTCCAGCCGCTATTGTTTTTAGCTGGAGTATTCGTCTGGCTAGCCCGAGATTGATCAGTTTCATCAGCTTTAACTGTAGTAGAAAAGCCAGTGAGCAAGAAGCAGGAAATAACACTAATGAATAAAATTTTGCCTTTCATAATTTACCTTAGATGAATGGACGCTTGATTCCTGCGATAACGTTACGTTGGCTGTTTGTAATTGGTGCAACCATTACGCGTGGTGGCCAACTTTCGATAACGCGGTTGTTACCTAAGTAAATAGCAACGTGCCAAATAGCGTGTGTACCTGGTTGGTAGTAGAATACTAAGTCACCACGTCTTTTTTGAGAGTATGCAACACGCTTGAGGTGCTTATCTGCCCAAAGGTTACGTGAATTCCATTCATTGCCTGGGTGGGCGTGACCAATTGAACTAGTAGGAACAGGACTGATACCACCAGCGTAAAGACCTTGCATTACTAAACCAGAGCAGTCTACACCATAAGCTGGACTTGAAGAACAACCTGCAAGCCATGGCTTACCCATGTATTTGTAAGCTTGGTTAATCATTGCTTCGATGTGAGCTTTTCTTCCTTGCCAAGCCTTAGCCTTTAATAGAGCAGCGTAGCTGTCGATTCCGTACCAAGACTTTTTAGAAAAGCCCATCTTTTGCCAAGTCTTAAGGTTAACATTACCAGTTACCTTTAAGCCATGACGACGTTGGAAGTTCTTAACTGCATTGTAAGTAGCTTGGTTGTAGTAATTCTTACCATACCAAGTACCCATGCGGTGCATTACTTTCTAAGTTTTAATACCTTCGTATCCGCGGTAAAGGTTATAGCCAACGTGACCGTATGGCCTGATTTGTGTGTAATGAACTTGGTGATAGCCCTTAGGATTTTGGTAAGCCTTAACTTTAGCTATCAATGTTTTTTTAGCGCTGATGTACTTGCCGTTATTTAACTTTAAAACTGGAGCGTTATCAGCGGGGATGACTAACTTACTAGTTAAATAGTGATATCCCTTTTTGGCTTGATGATCAACTTGAGTTAAAGCGGCATCCTTATAAATAGTAGTATTTTGCTTTAAGCGAATGATCTTAGGATTAGATGAAAGATAGTCGCTTTTATTGAAAGTCGAAGCTTTCTTTTCTGTAGCAGAGCTTTGAGACTGATTAGAGTTCTGTACTACTTGAGTATTTGATTGAGCATCGCTAACAGTATCAGCTTGAACGTGTTTTGTAGAAACAAGTCCTGTACCAAGCAAAACTGCCACGATTGCTGTAGTCCACTTTGTATTTTTCAACATATATTTCTCCTCCATAATTTTTGGGAATTCATTTGCTATTTTACTCGCGTTTTAAAAATTTTTAAATAGAAAGGAAGAATTAAAAAGTTGGAATAGATTTATTCAGTAATAATTTGTAGCATATTATGTTTTTATTCAAAAGTAATTATTATTTTGTGAACTAAAGCAAAAAATGTATAGGCAATAGCCATGTTAACGATAACAAAAAAATTAATACATATTGTAAATGTAATCGCTTACACTTAGAATGGACGTGTTGCTAAAATTATTCAGATTTAAAAATGAGGTTTAGAAATGAATAGGTATCATTATAATTTAGGGAAGTCAGTTTTTATTTGTAGTTCGGCTATTTTAGGCTTGTGGTTAGGTGCAAATACAACAACTAACAATGTACAAGCTGAAACAACAACCGAAGAGCCAACTAGTCAACAAATTAGCAAGGCTACTCAAACCACAACTTCTAACTTAAATCAAGCTGATAAAGAGGAATCGAAAGCTTTACCAACAGCACAAACAGCTACACCAGTAACTCAAACTGAAAATCAGACAAATTCTACGGAAGATAAACCAGAAACTAAGGTAATTGTGCATTATCAAGGTGATGGAGACACCTGGAAACCTTATATTTGGGGAGCTGATCCTGGTAGTAATGGTCAAGAATATGAATGGACCGGTGAGGATTCATATGGTAAATATGCTTCAATTACTTTAGATGGTAATTATAAAAAACTTGGTCTTTTAATAAAGGATAAAAATTGGGGTAAAGATGGCAGTGGCAATGATCGTACTGTGACTGTACCTGATAATGGTAGAGCAGAAGTATGGTATAAAGCAAAGAGTGATGATCAGCAAAAAGTAACACCTACCTATGACCATGCAAATATCAAATTACATTATTATGAAGATAAAAAATCAGATAATCAGGTAAAGAATATTAATTATTGGACTGATACTGATAACACAAAACAAACTACAAGTTTAGATAAAAATAATGAAGCAGATTTTAACTTTACTGATACTAAAATAGGTTTCCATGAAATCTATGTTGAACCAGTAGAAGCTGATAAAATTCCTAGAACTTTTAAACCAATGCCGGGTAGTGAAACTGCAGATATTTATGTAGTCAATAATGACTCAAAAGCTTATTATTCTAAGAGCTTTGCGCCAATACCTAAAAAACAAACACAAAAACCTAACCAACATGTTATTAGTAATACTACTGATGTAACTATTCACTTTAATGGTGATGGTACAAAGTGGGTACCATATATTTGGGGAAAGAAGCCAAATAGTAGTGGTACTCAATATAAGTGGGATGGCAAGGATGACTATGGTTATTACGCTAATATCACTTTAGACAATAATTACCAACAAATTGGTGCTTTAATAAAAGGTGTTAATGATTGGAGTAAAGATGGCTCCGGTCAAGATAGAGCTATTACCGTTGATGATAATGGTAAGGCAGAAGTATGGTATAAAGAAAAGAGCGATGATCAGCAAAAGGTAACCCCAGTATTTAACGGCGGAAATGTAACTGTTCATTATTACAATAATAATGATGTTAAACAAATAAAAGTATGGACTGATGATAATAAGGATAAGGCACAAACAGTAACGCTTGATAAGAATCATACTGGTAATATTACTTTAACCGATAAGAAATTTAAACAGGTATTTGTAGCACCAGTAGGTTCAGATACTGCAGCTAGAAGCTTTACTCTATTATCAGGTACTAAGCCAACTAATATTTATTTGGTTAATAAAGACTATACAGCTTACTATACTGAAAGTTTTGCCTTAGCTCAACAAAGTGTAACTTCTGCTTCGATGACTTCTCCTAATACAGTAGCTATTGAAACTGGTAAGAAGATGAGCGCTGATGAGGCTAAAGCTGATTTAACGCTTAATGATAATAATTCAATTGCAAAGATAACCGCTGTTGATCCAGATAGTAATGGTAGAAGTAAGAAGTTTGAAATTACAACTACTCAAGATTTAGATATTCTTGATAATAATCAAATTGGATTAAAAGGTAATTACAAAGCTATTGATCTTGGTAGTTACGTTCGTTCAAAGGCTTTTGATGATAAATATGGTTATGATGGTAATGATTTAGGTGTTACTTATGATAAGAAGCAAACAACTATTAAATTATGGTCTCCAACTGCCAAAAGTGTAGTATTGAATATCTATGATTCATTAGATAATGATGCTCAACCTGCTAAAACCATTATTATGAAACGTGGAGATAAAGGTGTCTGGTCTAGTGTCCTAGAAGGTGATATGAAAGGTAAAGCATATGACTATAGTTTAACTTTTGGTAATGGTCTTAAGACGCAAACCGATGATCCATATTCTAAAGCTGTAACTGTTAATGGCGACCGTACAGTAATTGAAGATTATGACAATATAAAGCCTAATAACTTTAATAGAATGCCCGAATTCTCGAGTCCAACTCAAGCAATTATTTATGAAACTTCTATTCGTGATTTTTCAAGTGACCCTAATTCAGGAATTAAGGATAAAGGTAAATATTTAGGCATGATTGAATCAGGTAAAACACCAACTGGACAAGTAACAGGTCTAGCTTACCTTAAGGCACTTGGAATTACGCACGTTCAAATTATGCCATCATTTGATTATGCAAGTGTAGATGAAACAAAACCATTAGCTGATCAGTATAACTGGGGTTATGATCCTAAGAATTATGATGTACCAGAAGGTTCATATTCAAGTGATCCAAAGAATCCGACTGCTAGAATTAAAGAAATGAAGGAAATGATTAATGGACTTCATAAAGCAGGGATTAGAGTAGTAATGGATGTGGTTTACAATCACGTGTTTGATCCAAAGAAACAAGCCTTTGAATTAACGGTTCCTGGATACTATTTCCACTATGATAAAGACAATAATCCAACTGGCATTAGTGGATGCGGTAATGATATTCGTAGTACGGGAAAAATGGTTCGTAAATACATTGTTGACTCAGTAACGTATTGGGCTAAGCAATATAAAGTGGATGGTTTCCGCTTTGATATTATGTCGTTACTTGATACTGATACTATGAATGCTGTCAGAGCAGCTTTAGATAAAATTGATCCCGGAATAATAACTTATGGTGAAGGCTGGGATATGAATCCATACTGTAAAGAAGTAGGTACAAGTCAACCTAATGCTCCAAAAGTACCAGATGTAGGCTTCTTTAGTGATGATATTAGAAATACAGTTAAAGGTGACGATGATCCTGTAAATGGTAATGCTGGCTTAGTAATTGGTAATGGGCATGAATCAAATTATGCTAACAATGCTAAAAAATTTGTGGATAGTTTCTTAGGTGGACAAAAGTTAAAATATGATGCTTGGGAAACTCACCCATACGTAAAGCCAAGTCAAATGATTAACTATGTTTCCTGTCACGATGGTTATACATTGTATGACTACATTAAAAAGAGAATGCCAAATGAATCAGACGCTAATATAGCTAAACGCATTAGATTAGCCGATTCAATGGTAATGTTTGCAGAAGGAATTCCGTTTTTCCATTCAGGTCAAGAAGGACTTAGAACTAAGGCTGGTAATAACAATTCTTATAATTCATCAATTAGAATTAATCAAATTGATTGGGATCGAATTGGTGCAAATAAAGATACAGTAAATTACTTTAAGCAATTAACAGATTTACGTAAAAAACTTTCTGCTTTACATTTAAATAACTATGATCAAATTAATCAAAATGTTAAAGCCATAAATGCAGGTAAAGATGGGATTTTTGCCTTTGAGTATAAAGAAAATGGCAAGAAGATATATATCATCTTTAATGTTAATAATAAGGATGCTGCTTTAAAGGGAATCGACTTAACCGGTTATCATAAATTACTTGATAGTGATGGAAAAGTATCTTTAGGTCAAAATACAACTTTGATGCCGTTGAGCACTTTAGTTGTAGAAGGGGTAAATGAAACTCCAACAACAAATATTGGAAACCAGGATGAAACTCAACCTGTTCAAAATCCTTCAAATGTTAATACTTCGACAGAAGTTAGTGCCGATACAATTGAATTGACACATAATGCATATGTTTATGATTCAAATGGTGATGTAGTGAAGAAGACTGACGGATCAAATATTGATTTAATAAAGGGAAGTTCCGTAAAGATTCTTGATAACGGTCAAACAACAACCATTAAGAATAAAGAATTCTATCGTATTGGTGAAAATCAATATGTTAAGGTAGCCAATATTCTTAAGGATATTACTAAGTTATTAGTACATAATGCATATGTTTATGATATTAATGGCAATATTGTAACTGAGAATGGTAAAAAGCTTGTACTTAAGAATGATCGATTTGTTAAAGTAAGATATAGTGGTAGACTAATTACTATCAATGGTAAGAAGTTTTATCAAATTGGCCATAACAAATTTATTAAGGCTGTAAATACTGGATTGAAGGGAATTCTAAAACATAATTCATTTGTCTATAACAAAGAAGGTAGACGTGTTAAGGCAAATAAAGATCATATCTTATTAAGAAAGCAATCTACAGTCTTTATTATGAGTGAAGGACATGTAGTAACTATTAGAGGAAAGAAGTTCTATCGTATTGGTAAAAATAAATATATTAAAGTAAGAAATGTTGACAAACTTTCTGAATAAGACAACAAAATAAGCAATCAAAAAGGACTAATCCAGCCAGATTAGTCCTTTTTTGTATCTATATTAAAATATTCCTTCGATCGCTCATACGATCCGGCGTCCAGACCGGATACCACACAAATTCCACATCAACGTTTTTAACTTCTGGCACTTTTTTAACCGCTTGAGTAATGCCATCAATTAGGTAACCAGTTAGCGGACAAGCAGGGGTGGTCAAAGTCATATTGATCAGACAGATCCCATCTTTGTCCAAGTCGATTTCATAAATTAGCCCTAAATTGACTACGTCAACGTTCAATTCAGGATCAATGACTGTCGCCAATTGATTGATAATATCGTTTTTAATTGTTTCACCGTCACGCATTTTATCACGCATCCTTGCCAAAAATTTTAGCTTTGATTGCTTGGCCGGTTGGAGTGCCAGCTAAGCCGCCGATTCCGGTTTCGCGGAGGGATGCTGGCATTTGATGACCAACTTTTTTCATGGCGTCGATACATTCGTCGGCCGGAATTACACTGGTGCATCCCGCAAGCGCCATGTCTGCCGAAATTAAAGCATTGCCTGCACCGATCGCATTCCTCTTAACGCAAGGAACTTCAACCAAGCCAGCGATTGGGTCGCAGACTAGACCGAGCAAGTTAGACATTGCAATCGACATTGCTTGTGCGCTCTGCTCAGCACTGCCACCAGCTGACTCAACTGCGGCAGCGGCGCCCATGGCAGATGCACTACCAACTTCGGCTTGGCAGCCACCGGTTGCGCCGGCAATTTCTGCGTTATTGGCAATAACAAGGCCGAATCCACCAGCAGTAAAAAGAAAGCGAATCATCTGTTCTTCACTAAGATCCATTCTTTTTTCTAATAAAAACAAGACACCAGGCAAGGTGCCAGAGGAGCCAGCCGTAGGTGTGGCACAAATTACGCCCATTGAAGCATTGACTTCATTGGTGGCAACGGCATTTTGCACTGCGGCCATGATGGTGTCGCCAGATAAAGTATGGTGAGTTTGACGGTATTTTTTTATTTTGACGGCTTCACCACCAGTTAAGCCTGTTTTAGAAAATACGCCATCACCGCTTTTTCCACGTTCTACTGCAGCACGCATTGTAGCCAAATTATGTTTCATTCGGTTCCAGATTATTTGCCGCGGCAGACCAGATAGCTCGCATTCTTGTTCAATAATTAACTCCGAAATAGGTTTATGTTGCTTTTCAGAATCAGCAACAATTTCTTTAATATGGTTATACATAATCTTGTTCCGCTTTAAAGACAAATAATATTTTCAAACTTTTCTTTTAACTCTTTTACTAAGGCAGGCTTGAGATAGTTGTCGATATCGTATTCGTAGATATTGCAATCTTTAGTGCGAAAAATTCGCTTCTTGCTAAAAGGAGCTTTTTCTCGTAATAAGGAAGTCAAATTTTGATCGTTAAGAATATCTTTTTCGTAATCAAACCAAATAATAATTGGCAACGAACCTGTTGGGGTGATCTCGGTGTCGTGAATTATTAAATGACGAATTTCGATCGATCCACCGCCGATAGAACAGCCCGATATCTGTTCCTTTTTGGTTCCGCTAGACATATCTAAGATTGCTGTATTGGGATGATCGATTGGACTAGGTCCATCTTCTTCGACAAAGCGAATATCGACGCCACGTTTTTTAGCAATTTCAGGTGCGTTAGGTACACGCAGATCATCTGTGTCAAAGCCTAAAATTCCCGCGGCGATAGCGTAGTCTGTCCCGTGGCCGCGATGAGTTTGGGCGAAAGAGCCATAGTAATGGACTGTTACTTTTCTAGGAACTCCTCCAAAAAGTTTGTTTCCAGCTCGGCCGATTGCAACGGCACCAGCTGTATGTGAACTAGATGGACCTACCATGATGGGCCCGATAATATCAAATACGCTTTTGTAACGATTCGTCATTTTTTGTTTCTCCAAGTAAGTATTCTGCTTTCATTATAGCGAATTATTACTAATCAATGTATTATTTTAATAGTAATTAAAAATTAGCTAGGGGTTGAAGATAATGACTAAAGAAAAAGATGAATTGAAGAAAAATTTGGAAAAGGTAGCAGAAGAACAGGGCGGACAACAAGCAGTATCTTATCAAGACTTGTTTAATCCAAGATTCATGCAAAAGAATACGCATTTTACTACGATTGATGTTTTTGTAAGAGAGTTGGGCGCAAGAAGTTTTCCTGAGATTGAACAATTAGGTCAAAAAGTGGTAGATGATTTTGTTAAGAAGGAAACTAATTTTAATAGCTGGGAAGAAATGCAACAGCGTGCAGTTAGCGAATATATGACTAGCTTGTTTTAGTAAAGAATAAATTACTAAACATAGAATAATAGTTTTTATTCTTATTTTGTAAGCGCTGTAACTTAATATGCTATCATAGATATGAAAAGTAATTAAAAACTATTGATAGTTATGAACTTATATTCATAAGTTCGGAGGAAGTTATATGACAGACAAAGAAATTTTGCAAAAGATTGAACAAGGCGTTAAAAATTCAGAAAATTGGGAAGTATATCATCATTTAACAGATAACCTAGGTTCACCTGCATTAATGCTTCGTAAAACTAATACTAATGCAGATAGATTAGGTGTTAACATTGATGTCTTCAAAGGATATGCTTATTTGTTCTTAGACAACGGAACGCCAGCAGAACCAGGCAAACCATTTTCTGTTCAAACCTTAACTAGCTTGAATGCATTGACAGAATTGCTTGACATAGTAAAGCCTTACATTAAAAGAAATTAAATTCATTAGATCATTAAAATGCCTCACTGTTGTGGGGCATTTTTTCATGACTAATTTTAAATTTTCTTAAAACATTAAGTGATATTTTTCACATATAATAGTAAAAGACAAATTTTTAGAAAGTTGGAAAAGAAGTGACACATAAAAAATCATTTTTTCCTTGGTGGATATTTATCGTTTGTTGTTTTATCTCAATGATTGGGTTTGGCTTGTTGGTTAATACAATTGGATTATTCTTCGGGCCAATCAGTCAAGAGTTTAATGTAGGACGTGCTAATGTTGCACTAATGACGACATTTCAGAATGCGGCTGCCGCAATTGCCTTGCTTTTTGCTGGTAAAATCATGGAAAAGGTAAATTTACGCTGGCTTTTAACCGCTTGCTTTGTCTTAATTGCCGTTAGCATGCTTAGCTTAACTTTTGCCAATTCATTAGTTCATTTTTATCTTGCATGGACAATCATTGGGATTTGTCAGCCGATCGCAATTACTTTGTCAATTCCTGTTTTGCTTAGCAAGTGGTTTAACCAAAAGCTCGGCACAGTGATGGGAATCTCGCTCGGACTTTCTGCTTTAGGTGGAACGATTTTTAATCCGATTATTGCCGAAGTAATTAAGCAATTTGGTTGGCGTGGCGGCTTTGTTGGTGAAGCTCTATTGATTGGACTGATTTTAGTTCCTTTAGCTATTTCAATTAAGCCTGAACCAACGATGCAATATCCTGCATATGGCAAAGCAATGCAATCAAGCAAAAAGGTGGCTTTAACAGGTTTAAGCCTGAAGCAAGCTTTGAAGATGCCAGTATTTTACGCTGTAGCTTTCGCCATGCTTGCACTGCAATTTGTTTCCGGTTCTGTCCAACATATTTCAGGACATATTACTAATATCGGAATTTCACCAATCACTGCCGCAACTGTTGTATCAGGAGTAATGATTGGTGCCGCAATTGGTAAGATTTCTATTGGTTATTTCCTTGATAAGTTTAATGCCAAGTTAGTTTTAGCCGTTTATTCTTTATTCGGTGTAATCGGTTGGGGCGGCCAGGCAATGCTTAGAGAAAGCAATTTATTGATTTTAGCTGCCGTAATTCTCGGTCTTGGTCAGGGAGTTTGTTTAGTTGCATTGCCATATTTAATTCGTCAAATTTTTGGTGAAAAAGACTATAGTAACATTCTTTCGGTCGTCAATATGATTGGTGCATTTGCCATGTCAGCTTCGGTTTACTTGATCGGTTTATTCTTCGATCAAACTGGATCTTACGACTTAGGATGGATGATTAATGTCTCAGCATTTGTACTTAGCTTCATTGTGATCATGATTACACTAGGTAAAAAAGAAAGCGTAAATTCTGATTTAGAAATAGTTGAGTAAAAAGAAAAAGTTTCGTCTCATAAGAAACGAAGCTTTTTTGCTTGCCTAATTATTTATTTTCATTAACTACTTTAACGATTTGAATCAATACAGTTGGCATTACTGCAAGACCAATAATCCAAAAAAGTTGATTGCCAGTTAAAGGAGTTACGGCAAACAAACCGTGCAATGCTGGTACAAACAAGATTAATGCTAAAAGCAATGTACCTACAGCAAATGCAGCTAAGCTGTACCAGTTGTTCTTAAAGCCAATCTTGAAAATGCTGTGTTGTGAACGACAGTTGAAACCGTGAAGCAATCTAGCAAATGTCAAAGTAGAGAAGGCCATCGTACATGCAACAGCTGGACTAGTTTGACGACCAATCATGAAGGCGGTAATTACGCCGACTGCAATGATCAAGCCTTGAAGTCCTACCTTGGTAACTAATGATTTATCCAAAATACCAACCTTAGGATCACGTGGCTTTCTGTCCAATACATCTGGAGCACCTGGTTCCACACCGATTGCTAAAGCTGGAAGAGAGTCAGTAACTAAGTTAATGAACAGTAATTGTACAGCGATAAATGGTACTGAAAAACCACCAATTGAAGCAAATAATACCGTAATAATAGCTGACAAGTTACCTGAAAGCAGGTACATAATAGCATTTTTAATGTTTTCAAAAACAGTTCTACCATTAGCAACAGCCTTGATGATGGTTGCAAAATTATCATCAGCCAAGATCATGCTTGCAGCGTCCTTAGATACTTCCGTGCCAGTGATTCCCATGGCAACACCAATGTCGGCTTTCTTTAAAGCAGGGGCATCGTTAACACCGTCACCAGTCATAGAAACGATATGATCCTTCTTTTGCCATGCGTTAACAATTCTGATCTTGTTTTCAGGAGATACACGAGCATAAACAGAAATCTTCTCAATCTTTTGTTCAAGCTCTTCATCGCTCATCTTATCAAGTTTAAGACCAGTAACAGCTAAGTCACCATCGTTGAAGATACCAATCTTTTTAGCAATAGCAACTGCAGTAACCTTGTGGTCACCGGTGATCATTACAGTACGGATACCAGCTTTTTTAGCTCTGGCAACAGCTGCAATACTTTCTTCACGAGGTGGGTCCATTTCAGAAACCAAACCAATGAAGGTAAAGCCATTTTCTGTTTCAGGTGTTAAGTCCTCATCGCTTTCTTTATAAGCGAAAGTTAACACACGCAAACCATTTTCGGAGAAGTGTTGGTTTTGAGCTAAGATTTGCTTCTTATCTTCTTTCGTGATTGGACGAACTTCGTCATCTAATCTAATGTTAACGCAGCGATCAAGCAAGACATCGATGGCACCCTTAACAAAGATAGTAGGAACTGTATGAATCAAGTGCTTAGTACTCATCAATTTTCTATCAGAGTCAAAAGGTACTTCTTGCTTACGAGTTAAAAGCCCTCTTAAATCTTCTTCAGTTAAGCCTAAGCCTTTATCACCTAAGTCGATACCAGGTACTTGGCGGTACATTTCTAATAATGCGTATTCCGTTGGGTCACCGATACCCTTGCCATCAACTAAGCTAGAATCGTTGTTTAATACTGCATCATATAGTAAGTAACGATGTAATTGATTATCTAGGTCAAGTTGATTTGGCTTAAGAGTTTTACCACCGATATAAATATCTTGGACAGTCATCTTATTTTGGGTTAAAGTACCGGTCTTATCAGAACAAATAACTGATACTGAACCAAGCGATTCAACGGCAGCCAGGTTTTTAATAATGGCATTTTCTTTAGCCATTTTTTGTGTACCCATGGCTTGAACGATGGTTACGATTGAACTTAAAGCTTCAGGAATTGCAGCTACGGCCAATGCTACTGCGAAGAGCAAAGCATCCATAATTGGTTGACCACGCCATATTTGCAAACCAAGCACAATAGCACAGATAATTAAAATTGCTGTGGCAAGTTTTGACGAGAACTTATCAAGTGAGATTTGCAATGGGGTACGACGTTCCTTGGTTTCGTTCATTAAGGAAGCAATCTTACCGATCTCTGTGTTCATCCCTGTGGCCGTAACTACTACATTAGCACGACCATAAGTTACAAGAGAACTAGAGTAGACCATGTTGATACGATCACCAAGTGGCATTTCATGATCAAATTCTACATCCGCTTTATCAATGTTAGTTGATTCACCAGTTAAAGAACTTTCATTAACTTGCAGTGAGAAGTTCTCCAAGATACGTCCATCGGCAGTTACCATGTCACCAGCTTCAAGTAACATAATATCGCCGGGAACAACATCTTTTGAATCAATTTCAATCTTTTTGCCATCACGCAAAACTTTAGCACTAGGTGAAGACAGTGATTTTAATGATTCAAGTGACTTCTCAGCTTTGATATGCTGCACAGTACCTAAAATTGCGTTCAGGACTAAGACCGCGATAATTACTAAAGTACTTTCAAGTTCACCAGTAAAGGCAGAAATCACGGCAGCGATAATTAAGATAATTACCATCAAGTCTTTAAATTGTTCTAAAAAGACCTGCAATGTCGTTTTCCTTTTGCCTTCAATCAAGGCGTTCTTGCCATACTTAGCTAGGTTATCCTTAGCCTGCTGAGATGATAAACCACCGCTACCTGTCTTTAATTCTTCTAAGACTTTGGCTTTGGTCTGTAAATAATATTGTTTCAATATAAGACCCTCCAATAAACTTCAGTAAGTCCCAAACAAAAAAGAGACTACTGCATAAACTTAAGAGCGTTTATGTAATAGTCTCACCATTTAAACTCACAGCGGAAATTTCTTTCGTGACTTGACGCCATGAGTACAATTATTTGTCGGTTACTCCCTATATGTATATTAAATTTATATCATACATGTATCTTTTTTTCAACTGCTTGGTAAATTATTTTGATTTGATGTAATTTACGCCAGCAGCTGCAGGAGCAACAGATTTTCCAAGGAAGACGACTAGGACAACGATTGTGATGACATATGGAGCGATTTGCATATAAACCGTTGGGATTTTTTCAAAGCCTGGAAGTTGATTACCGATGATGCTTAGACTTTGAGCAAAACCAAAGAAAAGGGATGAAAGCATTGCGCCAATTGGATTCCATTTACCAAAAATTACAGCAGCTAAAGCCATAAAACCTTGACCAACGATAGTTGAAATAGAGAAGTTACCGGAGATTGATTGAGCAAAGACTGCGCCGCCCAAACCGGCCATGAAACCGGAAGTAAGAACTCCGATGTAGCGCATTTTATAAACATTTACGCCAAGGGTATCAGCGGCTTGCGGATTTTCACCAGTTGACCGAAGACGCAGACCAATTCTAGTTTTGTAAAGAATCCACCAGAGCAAGACCGTGATGATAATTGCAAGCCATGCAGGAGCAGAAGTATTAGTAAAAAAGATTTTACCAATGACAGGAATGTCAGCTAATCCCGGAATATTGGTGTAACCAAAGTTGGCAGTAATGTTAGGAGTTTGACCTTTCTCATAGATAGCTTTTATTAAAAATACACCTAAAGGCGGAGCTAATAAATTTAATACCGTACCACTGATGATGTGGTCAGCATGAAGGTTAATAGTAGCGAATGCGTGTAATAGAGAAAAAATTAAGCCGAAGATTGCACCAACTAGTGCGCCTAGCCATGGAGTAGCGGCGCCAAAATCTTGGGCAAAAGTAAGGTTGAAGATAATGGAGGTAAAAGCACCAACGGTCATGATACCTTCAAGACCAATATTGACAACACCCGAATTTTCACTGTATACGCCGCCTAGGGATGCAAGAATTAATGGAGCAGAATACACCAAGGTTGAGGAAACGATTAATGCTAGAAGAGATGTGAGATTCATAGTACTGGTCCTTCTTTTTGTAATTTGATATTTGGTCCATCGACACCGTTGTTCGGACCAATTTCTGTACCTTTCTTTAAAGGATGCTTATAGCTAGCTGTTTTCTTTACTGCAAAGAGCAAGTCGAAGACATATTTGATAGCAATGAAGAAAATAATAGCGGCAATTACAATTGAAACAATTTCGTAAGGTACGCCGGCTACCGTTTGCATACCAAGACCACCAATTTTAAGGATAGAAAATAGGAGAGAAGCAATTAAAATCCCAATTGCTGTACTATTTCCTAATAAAGCTACTGAAAGTCCATCCCAACCGATGTTAATACTGCTAGTTTGAGTAAAGTAGTTTTGGTAAGTTCCTAAACCTTGCACTACACCGCCAATTCCTGCAAAACCACCAGAAAGAAGCATGGAAAGGATGATGTTCTTTTTAGCAGAAATTCCAGCGTAACGGCTGGCAAATGGATTAAGACCTACAGCTTTGATTTCAAAGCCGACAGTTGTTTTCTTCATGAGGAACCAATAAATTAAGATGGCACCAATTCCCAAGAAAATACCGGCGTTGATACGAGAATCACCGAAAAGATGGCTCAGCCAATCTAAGTGCAAGCTGCCATTGGCGGGAATGTCTTTAGTAGTGTCTGCACCATTGCGCAGACTTTCTGGCATAACTTGCTGCATTAAATATTGGCAAAGGTAAAGCACGATATAGTTGAGCATGATGGTTGTAATTACTTCATTAGTGCCAAAATATGCTCGTAAAAATCCTGCTATCCCAGCTACAATTGCTCCGGCTAGAGCACCTGCTAAGATTGCCAATGGCAACAAGATGTATTTAGGTAAAGTTGGATTGGCTAAAACGATCCAAACAGAGGTAAGCCAACCGGCTTGAGCTTGTCCTGGCAATCCAATGTTAAAAAATCCTGCTTTTGATGCAATGGCAAAGCCAACTGCAGTAAAAATCAACGGGGTGGCTTCACGGATGGTTTCGCCTAAGCCATTCATGTTGCCAAGAGCACTAGCAAACATGGAAGAATAAGCGGTGATTGGATTGTAGCTCCAAATGAGCATGATAATTGCTCCGATTAAAAATCCGGCAATTACCGAAATAATAGGTACTAAATAACGTTTTGTTTTAGCTGAAACTTTGATCAAGGTCTTGTCCTTCTTTCTGTATACCGGTCATTAATAAACCTAATTCGGTTTCATTAGTTTGGTCTGGCTTGACTACGCCAGATTTTTGACCATCATGCAGTACTAAAATGCGGTCAGATAACTGCATGATTTCGTTTAGTTCGTATGAGACAAGGAGGATCGCCTTACCTCTGTCACGTTCTTTTAGCAATTGTTTATGAATATATTCAATAGCCCCAACGTCTAGTCCGCGAGTTGGTTGAAAGGCAATGATCAAATCACTGCCTCGTTCAAGTTCGCGGGCAATAATGACTTTCTGCTGATTACCACCTGAGAGTTCTCCCGTAGGTAAATCGCTGCTGGCGGTTCTGATATCAAACTTTTTAACTGCCGCTTTAGCATGCTTCTTGATTGCAGCGAAGTTGATAATTCCGTGATGAGAAAAAGGTTGCTGGTAGTAGCTTTGCAAAATAAGGTTATCTGCTACCGACATCTGCAGAATTAAGCCATATTTTTGTCGATCAGCAGGGATGCTGGCTACTCCTTGCTCCGTGATCTTTCTCGTAGGCTTGTTGGTCATATCTTGACCATTGATGATGACGGACCCCTGATCAACGTGACGTAAACCGGTAATTGCTTCAACTAGTTCATCTTGACCGTTACCGTCAATTCCGGCAATGCCTAGAATTTCGCCGGCGCGAAGTGAGAGTGAGAGTCCTTTAATGGCTAAATTGCCGCGATTTTCTTTGACTTGCAGGTCTTTAACCTCAAGAATATTTTGCCCAAAATTTTCGGCTCTTTTGGTCAATTTCATTTCTACCGCATGCCCAACCATTAATTCTGCCATGCGCTTGTTGCTAATGTCTTTGACTTGATAAGTACCAACATCCTGACCAGTACGGATGATCGTAACTTCATCTGCGACCGCCTTAATTTCTTCTAATTTATGAGTAATTAAAATAATGGATTTACCTTCATGAGCTAATCTTTTAAGAATGTTCATAAATTCTTTAATTTCTTGTGGGGTTAAAACGGCAGTAGGTTCATCAAAGATAAGGATATTTGCGCCGCGGTAAAGGATCTTAAGGATTTCAACCCTTTGTTGCTGTGCGACTGTGATATCGGCAACTTTTTTATCGGAATCAATGGCTAGATGATAACGTTCAGATAAAGCTAAAACTTTTTCTTTTGCTTTTTTAATATCTAAGACAGGTCCTTTAGTAGTCTCATGACCCAAAATAATGTTTTCTAAAACTGTGAAAGAATTAGCTAGCATGAAGTGTTGATGCACCATCCCGATACCCAATTTTTTGGCAGCCGTGGGACTAGCGATATTAGTTTTTTCACCGTTAACAAATATTTCGCCAGAAGTAGGTTCAAGTAAACCTGAGAGAATACTCATTAAAGTTGATTTTCCTGCACCATTTTCGCCGAGTAGTGCTAGGATTTCGCCTTTATGCAATTTGAGATTGATATCGTTATTGGCTTTAAAACCATTAAAGTCTTTAACGATATGCTTCATTTCAATAACTGTATTTTGTTTTTCCATAATTTTTCGTTTTCTATTAAAAAACTCTCCGCCAAGACGAAGAGTTTTTGACTGTTAAGATTTATTTACTTGGCTTGGTTGCAACCTTGATCTTGCCATCGAGGATTTGAGTACGAGCCTTTTGAACAGCTTGCCATGCCTTGTCGCTAAGTTGTCCCTTAGTAATTGAAACGCCATTGCCCTTCAAGCCGTAGACAAGGTGCTTGCCACCTGGGAACTTGTTGTCGTATGCATCGTTAGCAATACTCTTAGTAGCCACGTTTAAGCCTTTTAAGACAGAAGTTAAAGTAAAGTTAGCTTTCTTACCGTTCTTAGCAGTGTAGTTACCTAATCCGGATTGATCAACATCAACCCCAATTACCCAAACTTTCTTGTCGGCTGGTAATGTTTGGTTGTAATCCTTAGCTTCTTGGAAGACACCGTTACCAGCATTACCTGCTGCTTGGTAAATAATGTCGGCCTTGTTAGCGTACATTGATTGAGCAATTGACTTCGCTTTATCAGTAGCAGTGAAGTTACCGATGTATTGAGTTTGAACGGTGATCTTCTTATGAAGCGCCTTAGCACCATCGGCTACACCTTGCCTAAAGCCCGCCTCGAACAAGTCAATAATGGCTGATTTGGCACCACCGATAAAGCCGACTTTGTTGGTCTTAGTTGTGTAAGCTGCAGCTAAACCGCCGAGATAGGAAGCTTCATTACTCTTGAAGGTGACAGAAGCAACATTCTTTTGACCATTAACTACACTGTCGACGATTACGAAGTTCTTCTTAGGATTCTTCTTGGCAGCCTGACTAACTGCTTGTTGTAGTTCGAAGCCGACACCGAAGATGGTTTGATAACCAGCCTTAGAAGCTTGGTCGAAGTTGGGAACGAAATCGGAAGGACCACTTGATTGGAAGTATTGATAACCGCCCTTGCCTTGCTTTAAGCCATGTTCTTTACCGTAAGCTTTAAATCCAGCCCACGCAGCTTGGTTAAAGGAATGGTCGTCAACACCGTTTTGGTCGGTGATTAAGGCAATACCGTGTTTGGTATCCTTATTAGTTGAAGCACCTTGCTTCTTGCCCGAACAAGCGGTTAAGGCTAAACCTGCCGCAAATACAATCGCACCAACTGATAAAATCTTTTTGAACTTTGAGTTCATTTCTACCTCCAGAATTGATATTATTTTGAGAATGATTTGATTAAAATAATAAATTAATGTACGGGTTATGTCAATATATAATTTAAAATAAGCAAATTGTGTCTATATATAGTGTGAAAAACGAATAATATGTGATATACTGCTTTTAAAATTAATATTCTGAGAGGAAAAACTAAATGCAAAAGAAAATCGCAACCGGTAAGATCTATTTAGGTGGATCATTCAATCGAGAGATAGATCATGAACGAGTGGAAAGGGCAAAAGAAATATTGGCTAAGAATCCAACCATTGCCAAAGTACATTTTCCATTCGATTATGATTTTGTTGATCCGGAAGAGAAGAATCCAGAAATTGGTGGCCAAAGAAGCATGACCTGGCGAGTGGGTACTTTTCAAAATGATCTTAATGGGATAAACAGTGCCACTTGTGGCGTGTTTTTGTATGATATGGATGTTTTAGATGATGGTTGTGCGTTTGAAATTGACTTCATGCGAGCAAATCATAAGCCAGTAGTGTTGGTGCCATTTACTGAACATCCGGAGAGACCGAAGAAGATGAACCTGATGATTGCGCAAGGCGTTACTGCGATTATTGATGGTAATACGGAGTTAGAAAAACTAGCTGAGTATGATTTCAATTGGACGCCTTATATTCCTGTGACAGGTTATGGCATTTATTAGAGCAAGTAGAAGTGTCTGGGAAAAAACTAACCCTTAGATACTGAAAGACGATCAATCCAACTCTTAATTTGAGTTGCTTGACCGTCTTTTTCTGTCTATTTTTATTTTTGAACAAAGAAAATTGGTCTTTTGACCATCTTCTGTTCCAATATTTGCTTAAATTCATCATCATGAAGGCTATTCCTATATCTGTTTCAACCTTCTTTTTGCCTCTTAAATGAGTTCGGCGCATGCCAAAGACGTTCTTCAAATGTCCAAAAATCGGCTCCACATCATATTTCCTCATGCTGTAGATGTGTCTGCCTTCAGGACTTTGGAGAACTGCTTTGGCTTTTTCTTTTAGGTATTGCCAGTTAGGATTATAGCGAACCTGACGTTGGCGTCCGCTCTTAGTCTTGGCTAAGCGTTCTAATTCTGGCGTTAGTTGAAATTCATCTGCTTCATAGACCTTAAAATCACGAACCTGACCAGTCGATCGATCTTTACGTTGACTATAATATTTGAAG
>NZ_PCZD01000017.1:0-33079 GCF_002553975.1 Lactobacillus sp. UMNPBX6 | reverse complement strand
CCGAATGGACTTTTTATTTTTTATCAAGTGTTCAATTTAATTTTACAATCGGCGATCCAAATAAAGAGCATCCGCAAATCCATTTTTCTTGGCAATTAATGATGGCATTAAGCTGCTGGCATAATTACCGGCAGTTTTTGCTTGGCCAGTACCGGCTGGAGCTGCACGGTCGTAATCGCTGACCTCATAAGGCATTGGCTTAAGTCCTTTAATATAAGCTCCGACTGGAGTGGCATAAATTCTAAATTGATAAGTCTCAGATGGTGACACGCCGACAATTGGCTGCATCCCCATCATGAATGGGCGAATATAGAGCGTTCCGCCAGAACCATAAGGAGGAACAAAGTCTTGGTTAGCTTTAACAACCTCCTTAACGGCTTTAATAAATTCGTCTTCAGGATAAGGCTCCATTAATAGTCGTTTTGCAGAGTTAGCCATTCTTTTAGCATTTTGTTCAGGTCTAAATAAATTAATGCCATCATCTTTTCTGCGATAAGCTTTAAGTCCTTCAAAGACCTCTTGGCCATAGTGCAGTTCTTCAGCTGCTTCATTAAAGGTAATTGATGAGTCTTGGGTTAAGTGGCCGCCTTGCCATTTACCATCTTTAAATTCATCAACCCAGCGATAAGGCAAATCGTGATACTTAAGCCGAGTTTATTCCAGTCTAAGTCTTCGGGATGAGTTTTAGCCATAATTGTCCTCCTCGTTGTCTCAATATCATTTTTATTAGATTATAGTGAGACTTAACTTAAAAAGCAAAAGGTTTGATATATACTTAAAGTAAGTAAAAATAAAACAATATAGCTAAATTGAAAAAGTGGTGAAAATATGTACGATTATCGTAATAATATCAAAGTAATTTTAAATAAAACGGAGGCAGACGACAAAAGTTTAGCCAACAGTTTAAATGCCATCAAAGCAATTATTGCTATGGCTGATGGCGGAAATGTGGACAAACCAAAAGTAAAAAGCGCTCCAAAGAAAAATGCCAATACTCAATCAATTGCCCAACGAAATGCAGATTTGAAGCAATTTAAGCAACTATTGATGGGATTAACTAATTTAATCGAAACACCAGGGAATGAAAAAGCTAAGAAAACTTCATTGGAAGCTCTACATAAATTAACTTTTGTTCCTGGTGTGGGTAAACGTTATGGCAATGTTTTAGGCAAACTAGACCAAGCGATTCAAAAGTCAAAGACTACTAAAGAGGCAGTCAATAAAAAGATTTTTGAAGATGCGATGAAGCCTAAAGAGCAACCTAAGCGTGATTATCGTAAAGGTAGACGCTATACAGTTATCCGTGCACTTTCTGGTTGCAATTTAATTAATGATGATGGTCAAATTGTTTATCGCATTAAGGAATCACAAATTCATTCGCTTAATTTGAAAAGCGGAGATATTGTAGAAGCACTAGAAGATCGAGAGAATCCTCATTTTGAAGCTGAAATTTTGCGTGTTGTTGGCTATCGCAAATTACGTACGCGAGATTATGATCCTATTGAGGAATTTCGTTATGCGGTTGTGCAAGGTCGAACTGGACAATTGGCAATTACGCGTAATATTAAAGGACAAAAATTACGCATCAGAGGTAAGGCAATAACCATTCCAGTAGATTCAAGCTATTATCAAGGTGAAAATATTCATTTGGAAGATGGCTCAATTGTTGATTTAGCTTGGTATACTGGGGATGTTCGCATTAAGAAAAATCCTGCTGATGCCGTACAAATTCGCTGGATTTATCAAGTAGATCCACCTAAACAATCAGACCTTTCTTATAAGAAGAAAGACAAGAGCAAAGATAAAGCAGCAGAAGAATTAACTAAATTAGATATGAATCTGCACTATCAACGAGTAGGTATTGCAATTGGTGATAATCAAAACGAAGGAGTTTTAGAGGGAATAGTTAATCGTTATAATGGCATTCCGATTCCAATTGATGCCTTTGAAGGTAAAAAGAAGGTCATGGAACGCCAAATTAAAGATCTTGATATTGTGATTTTGATGACAGCATATGCTGCTCATGATGCGACTTGGAATATTCAAGAATTTGCTTCAAAATATGGGGTGAAATTTGCAGTTTCGTCATCAAAAGGTTATAGGTCATTTGAAAGAGCACTATATCGTGCGGAAAATAAATTACCTGCTTACGAGGGAACACAAACAATTGACTATAAAGAAGCAAAAGATAACTAATATCTGCTTTGTTTTTATTGATAAATTCTTTTTTAGGTAGTAAACTATAAGAGTTGTATTTGTGGAGACCTCCACATCTGCAACCGCACGGCTCGGGGTTAGAAGTCTTCTTGAGTAAGAAGCACCTCAGTTCGGCGAGTCTAAGTATTTTTTCGGAGGTGTACAAATGTACGCAATTATTAAGACCGGTGGTAAGCAATACAAAGTTGCAGAAGGCGACAGCGTATTTGTAGAAAAGCTTGATGCTGAAGAAGGTAGCTCAGTAACTTTTGACGAAGTTATCCTTGTTGCTAATGGTGACGACGTTAAGGTTGGTACTCCATTAGTAGATGGTGCTAAGGTAACTGCTAAAGTTGAAAAGCAAGGTAAGGAAAAGAAGGTTGTAACTTTCAAGTACAAGCCTAAGAAGCACTCACACAGCAAGTATGGTCACCGTCAACCTTACACTAAGGTTACAGTTGAAAAGATTGAAGCTTAATTCAGAGGTGAAATGATTATGAATATTTTAGGTATGAAATTATTTGCCCACCACAAGGGTGGCGGTTCTACTGCCAACGGTCGTAACTCAGCTGGTCGTCGTTTAGGCGCTAAGGCTGGTGACGGTCAAACTATCCACGCAGGTACTATTATTTACCGTCAACGTGGTACTAAGATTCACCCAGGCAAGAACGTAGGTCAAGGTGGAGACGACACTTTATTTGCACTTGTTAACGGCGTTGTTAAGTTTGAACGTCTTGGCAAGTACAAGAAGCAAGTTTCTGTATACCCAGCTGAAGAAGCTAAGTAATTCAGATATAAAATAAGGCGGGTAGCTAGTGCCACCCGTCTTTTTTTATGGTATTTTCCATAGCAGATTTAGTATAATTAATAAATATATTACGCAAAGAAGGTATCTGATTATGGAAAATAAAGAGGAATTACTTACATTAATTAACCATCGTATTAATCAAGTTACAGCTTTGATTAAGGAACATAACGCAGATGCTATGATTATCTTTAATCAAGCTAATTATCGTTATCTTACTAATTTTACCGGCGAAGAGGCACAATTAATATTGACGGCCAGTGGTGAGCGAATTCTTTTGTCAGATTCACGTTTTGCAGGACAAATTAAGGCGCAAGCTCCAGGTGAAATGAATGTAATAATGAAACATTCAAGTGACTATGAAGAATTGACTAAAGCCCTTAAGAAAATGGATATCAAAAAGGTTTTGGTAGAAGGCGAATTTGTTTCAGCTAGTGAATTTTCAAAATTAAAGGAATTAAATCCAGATCTTAATTTTGAAATGGTTGAAGAACTAGTCGAACGTGTCAGAAATGTAAAAGATGAACTTGAAATTGCTGCTTTACGCAAAGCTATTGATATATCAATGGAAAGTTTCAAAGGTATTTTGCCAATGATCAAGCCTGGCGTAAAGGAACGTGCAATTGGTGCTAAACTAGATTATCTTTTTAAAGTAAATGGTGGAGACGGCCCAGACTTTGAGACAATTGTTGCTTCAGGTGTGCGCTCGGCTTGGGCTCACGGCGTAGCTAGTGACAAGGAACTTGAAGAAGGCGATATGATCGTCATTGATTTTGGTAGTTTTTATCATGGTTATGCGGCTGATATTACTAGAACGGTTGCCTTAGGTGACGTTGATGAAGAAATGCACAAGATTTATGATATTGTCCATGAAGCACAGCGCCGAGGTATTGAAGCAGCCGTTGTGGGAAATACAGGCCACGATGTTGATAAGGCAGCTCGTGATTATATAACTGAGCAAGGTTATGGTAAATACTTTGGTCATGGTATTGGTCACGGAATTGGTCTTGAAATCCATGAATTATGTCAACCTGCTCTGCCTTTTAGGACAACTAAACTAGTTAATAATATGGTTCACACTGTTGAACCAGGGATTTATTTGCCTGATAAAGGCGGCGTTAGAATCGAAGATGATATTTTGATTCATGATCAAGCGCCTGAAACTTTATCTACTTTGCCTAAAGATGAGTTAATTTCATTATAGTTAATATTTTAATAGGCCGAAGTTATAGCCAAAACGGTCTAAGATTGGTAAGATAATAATTGTAGAAATGAGGGACTTATTATGACAATGATTTCAGTAAACGAATTCAAGAATGGCTTAACTATTCAATACAATAACGATTTATGGCGTATTGTTGAATTCCAACACGTAAAACCAGGTAAGGGTAGTGCATTCGTACGTTCAAAGCTTAAGAGCTTGAGAACCGGTGCTGTCCAAGAATATACTTTCCGTTCAACTGCAAAGGTTGAAACTGCAGATATTCAAACTAAGTCAATGCAATACTTGTACAATGACGGTTCAAGTTACGTATTCATGGATACTTCAACTTACGATCAATTATCTATTCCAAATGAACAAATCAAGGATGAAGCTAACTACTTGTTAGAAAACATGGTAGTTAACGTAATCATGCACGAAGGTGAAACTTTAGGTATTCAATTACCTAATACTGTTGACTTGAAGGTAGCTAAGACTGAACCAAACATCAAGGGTGATACTTCATCAGGTGGTGGTAAGCCAGCCACTATGGAAACTGGTTTGGTAGTTAACGTACCATTCTTTATTAACGAAGGTGACGTATTAACTATCAACACTTCTGATGGTACATACGTATCACGTGCAAATAAGTAGTTTTTTGAGGTAACAAAATGGCAGATAGTTCAAAAATTCTCTTAAGTGGTGAAGAAAACAGCGAACAAATTAAAATTGATCCAAGTGTTCTAGAAGTTATTTTGGGGATTGCTGCTGAAAAAATTGATGGCGTTGCTGGAATGCGTGGTAGCTTAAAGTCAGGACTTAATTGGGTTCTTGGCCGTGAAGATCACGGTAAGGGCGTTAACGTAAAAGTTGACGAAGATAATAAATTAATTGCTGATGTTTATGTCTACCTTGAAAGTGGCGTTAATGTTCCTAAAGTGGGAATGGAAATTCAAAAGGAATTGAAGGCTCAATTGTTACAAATGACTGACCTTGAACTTAAGTCAATCAATGTTCATGTGGTAGGCTTAGCTTTCCCAGAAGATGAAAATGACGCTGAAGAAAGTCAAACCACCTCAGAGCTGTTTCCGGAGGATGAATAGAGAGATAATGAACCAACACGAAAGTCGAAAAGTTGCTATGCAAGCAGTATATTTGGCTAATCAAGAGCCAGATTTAACTGCTGAAGATGTGGAAGCAAAAGTCGTCGCAACACTTAATTTAAAACAGCTTTCTGCCTATTCAAAGAAACTAATTGAAGGCGTACTTGAAAATCGTGAAGATTTGCAGTCTGAATTAACTAGTCATTTGAAAAAGGGCTGGCGTCTTGAACGTGTAAGTCAAATAGTTGTTGCTATTATGGAAGTTGCACTTTTTGAAATTAAGAATAGTGATGAAATTGATCCTAAGGCAGCAGTTAATGAAGCTTTAAATTTATGTGACGAATTTGCTGAGCCAAAAGAAAAACCATTTATTAATGGTATGTTAGCAAACTTTGTTTAATAACGATTGAATAGCCGGCAGCTTTGCCGGCTATTTTTTAGTAATAAGGAGAAAAAATAATGGAAAAAATTCTTGATGGTAAGGCATTTGCAAATTTATTAGGTCAAAATCTTAAAGAAAAGGTTAAGAAATTAAAAGATGAGGGAATAACGCCACATTTTTGCGTAATAAATATTGGGGACGATCCTGCAAGCAAAATCTATGTTCGAACTAAAAAGCGTCGTGCTGAAAAAATGGGTATTATCCAAGACATCTATCAAATGCCGGCTGATACAAAGCAAGAAGAAGCTTTAGCTTTAATTGATAAATTAAATGCAGATCCAGCAATCAATGGTTTAATGGTACAATTGCCAGCTCCTAAACAAATTGATGCGGATGCCTTGCTAGAAAGAATTGATCCTAATAAAGATGTAGATGGATTAACTCCAGCTAATATTGGTCATCTTTGGATGGGTAACCATTTTGTAGAACCAGCTACTGCCGAAGGGATCATTGCTTTACTTAAGCATTATGAAATTCCACTTGAAGGTAAAAACGTTGTAATTATTGGCCGCAGCAATATTGTAGGCAAGCCTTTAGCAGCTTTAATGTTGGAACAAAATGCTACAGTTACGATTGCGCACTCAAGAACTAAAAATTTGGGTGAAATTACTAAAAAGGCAGATGTTTTAGTTTCTGCAACTGGTCAGGCATTTTTAGTTAAAGCAGATATGGTTAAAGATGGTGCAGTTGTGGTTGATGTTGGTATGAACCACGTTGATGGTAAATTAGTCGGTGATGTAGATTTTGATAAAGTAAAAGAAAAGACCAGTTATATTACTCCTGTTCCAGGTGGTGTAGGTCCCTTAACTGTGCAATTCTTGATGGAAGCAGTAGTTAAATTGACTAGGAGACAAAATAAATGACCGATAATAAGTATTTAACGGTTACAGATTTAAATTATTATATTACGCAAAAATTTAAAAATGATCCTTACTTGCATAAGGTGTTTTTGCAAGGTGAATTGTCTAACTTTCGTTATCGTCGAAATTCACATCAGTATTTTTCATTAAAAGATGAAAAGTCTAAAATTAATGTGGTGATGTTTCGTTCCTACTTTGATAAGGTGAAATTCAAGCCTGAAGAAGGAATGAAGGTATATGTAGTTGGCTATGTTAGCGTTTATGGACCACAGGGCTCATATCAGTTTTATGCGGAGAATATGGAACCGGCCGGACTTGGAGCGCTTTATGAACAATTAAAGCAACTTCAAGCTAAATTAGCTAAGGAAGGCTTATTTAATCCAGAGCATAAAAGAAAACTGCCACGTTTTCCTGATAGGATCGCAGTCGTAACTAGTGCTTCTGGAGCTGTTATTCATGATATTATGGTGACAGCTAACCGCCGCTTTCCTCATGCGGAAATTGATCTATTCCCAGCACAAGTACAAGGCGATACTGCGGCTGATTCATTAGTTAAAGCCATGCGCCAGATTGCTGCACAAGGCGATAAATATGATGTCATGATTATTGGTCGTGGTGGTGGATCACTAGAAGATTTGTGGCCTTTTAATGAAGAGGAAGTAGTACGGCAAGTTTATGCAATGCCAATGCCGGTTATTTCATCAGTAGGACACGAAACAGATACTACTTTATGTGATTTAGTAGCTGATGCACGGGCGGCTACGCCAACTGCAGCCGCTGAGTATGCGACGCCTAATTTGGCAGATGAATTGGCAGGAATTCATCAATTACAGAGTCGGTTAATTGCAGGAATGCAAAATAATATTAGCCAAAAACGTGATCGTTTAAATCGAATTAAAAACTCTGTAATTATGAGAGAACCTACCCGACTTTATGATCAACAAATTCAACAAATTGATTTATTAAAGCAGCGCCTGCAAAATAGTATTCAAAATAAAGTGAATAATTCTTTGCAAAATTATCGTTTATTAAAACAGCGTTTGCTCAGCGTTAGTCCTGATAAGCAAATTGCAGGAATGAAACAACAAGAAAATTTTTTGACTAAACAGTTAAATGACAATATGCGTCATTATCTAAAGAGTAAGCGTAGTGATTTTAGTAAAGTAGTTCAACAACTTGATGATTATAGTCCACTTAAAACTTTAGAACGTGGCTTTGTTTATACTACTAATGAAGATGGAGAAACTATTAGTTCAGTTGATCAAATTAAAAAAGATGATCATTTAAATCTTCATTTTAAAGATGGACAAGTTACAGCAACAGTTACAGAGGTAAGGAAATAAATATGCCAACAAAGAAAAATAATTTTGAAGAACAATTAAATAGTTTAGAAAAAATTGTCACTAATCTTGAAAACGGAAATGTACCACTTGAAGATGCTTTAAAGGAATTTCAAGAAGGAGTAAAGATTAGTCGTGAACTAGATAAAAAGTTGACTAGTGCAGAAGAAACTGTAGCCAAGTTGATTGATAGTGATGGTACTGAACATGAACTAGATCCAAATAATGCAGCAGCTCCAGAGGATTAATATGACAGCATTTGAATATTTTAAAGAAGATTGGACACCAGTAATTGATGATTATCTAGCTAAACATTTAGCTTCAGAGGTTGATGACAAGAAAATTAGTCAGATCATGGCTTATTCAGTTATGGCTGGTGGTAAAAGATTAAGACCCCTTTTGTTTTTGGCAATCTTGAATACATTAGGACGCAAAATAGAAGAGCCTGAAATTAGAATTGCTTGTGGGATTGAATTAATTCACACATATTCCTTGATTCATGATGACTTACCTGCAATGGATAATGATGATTATCGTCGTGGTAAGTTAACTAGTCATAAAAAATGGGGTGAAGCTGAGGCTATTTTAGCCGGGGATGCACTCTTACCATTAGGCATTCAATGGATAGCAGAAGGCAGTCGTTCTGCCAAGTTAGTTGCCATCATTACACAGGCAGTTGGGCCTAACGGTATGGTTGGTGGTCAATATCTTGATATTGATTCCACTAATAATGCAAGTGTGGCTGATGACGCTAAGTTTATCAACAAGATGGAATGGCTAAAAACCGGTTGTTTAATTCAAGCCAGTGTGGAAATGGCAGCTACTTATGCTAAGGCTAGCGATATTGAACAAGTTAAATTAATCGATTTTGCCAAAGCATTTGGTCGTTCATATCAAATTTATGATGACTTAGTTGATGTGGTTGAGACAAGTGAAGAAGCCGGCAAAGCTACTCATAAGGATAAAGAAGAAGGCAAAAATAATACTTTAACTTTATTGGGAATTAATCAAAGCCGGAAGGAATTAAAGGATTTGATTGATCAAGCTAAAGATGATTTGCATGGCTTGAATGGAGAAGTATTAGCTGGTTTTTTGAATCTATATCAAAAGGTGTTGTAAATGGCAAAGCAAAGAGCAGATGTTTTATTAGCTGAACAAGGAATCTTTCATTCTCGTTCTGCTGCGCAAAGAGCAATTATGGCGGGCTTAGTTTCAGATCATAATCATCAAAGAATTGATAAGAGCGGAACTAAGTTCCCTGAAGGCGAGAAGTTTTACGTCAAAGATGATGGTAAAAAATATGTTTCTCGTGGTGGTTTCAAACTTGAGAAAGCATTGAAGGTTTTTGACATCGACTTACAAGATAAGATTTGTTTAGATATTGGAGCTTCAACTGGTGGCTTTACCGATGTTGCTCTGCAAAACGGGGCCAAGATGGTTTATGCGTTAGATGTAGGCTACAATCAATTAGCTTGGCAATTAAGAGATGATCCACGTGTAGTAGTAATGGAGAAGCAGAATTTCCGTTATTCTAAACCTGAAGATTTTAATCAAGGCTTACCTGATTTTGCGATGACTGATGTTTCGTTTATTTCACTTGATTTGATCATGCCGCCAATGTATGAAATCCTAAAGGATCAATGTGATGCTGTTTGTCTAATTAAGCCACAATTTGAGGCAGGTCCAGAAAACGTTGGTAAGCATGGTATTGTTCACGATCATGAAGTCCATAAAAATGTAATTGAACATACTATGCAAAAGGCAATGGAAATTGGTTTTAATGTTTTAGATGTTGATTATTCACCAATTAAAGGTGGTAAAGGAAACATTGAATTTTTGATTCATTTGCAAAAAGACGAAGCTAACGGTGGTCGTAATTTGTGGTCAAGTACCCCAGCAGAAGTAGTAGAACGTGCTGTAAATAGTCTCTAGGAGTGGAAAAATGCTAGTTGAACTAGATATTAAAAATTTTGCGATTATTAAAAGCTTAAAAGTTCGCTTTCAAGAAAAAATGACCGTGATTATCGGTGAAACTGGTGCTGGTAAATCAATAATCATTGATGCGGTTTCATTATTGATGGGAAGCCGTAGTCAAAAAGAGATGATCCGTTCTGGAGAACAAAAGGCTGTAATTACGGGTTTGTTTGTACTTGATAATCAAAAAGAAAAGATTGCGGAGCTTTGTGAAAAGTATGGTCTGCCTCATGATGACGATCAATTAGTGATTAGCCGAGAATTAGCCATCAAGGGTAGAAATATAGTACGTATTAATGGTCAATTAACTACTATCAATGTTTTACGTGAAATCGGCAATTATTTAGTTGATATTCATGGTCAGCATGATCAGCAAATATTAATGGATCAAGATCGTCAAATTGATTTAGTTGATGATTATGCATCTGATTCTTTTAAAGAAGAATTATCAGCGTATCAAGAGGATTATCGCCATTGGCAAAAGTTAACTAATCAACTGCGTCATTTGCGTCAAGATGCACAAGAATTGGCCCAAAAACAAGATATTCTTCAATTTCAAAATGATGAGTTAGAGTCTGCTAATTTGGAAGATCCTGATGAGGATGAAAAATTAGAGGAAGAATTTAACGAATTAAATAATTATCAAAAAATTGCAGATACTGCCAATTATTTTATGCAGCTGTACGATGATGACGAGCACGGAATTGCAACGTTATTAGGGGATGCACAAAATGCAGCGACAGATTTAACGGAATTTGGTTCAAAATTTAAAGATTTTGCTAAAACTGTTGATGACGGAGTGTATGCTTTAAACGACGCTCGTAGTGAGTTGTCTAATTTGATGGATCAGATGGATTTTGATGAAGAACGTTTCCAATATGTAACTAATCGTTTAGATACGTTGAACTCATTGAAGAAAAAGTATGGTCCAACGTTGGCAGATGTCTTTGCTTTTTACGCTAAAGTGCAAAAAGAACTTGGTCAGTTTGAAACTGGCGGTTTAGATGAAGAAAAGCTGCAAGCAGAAGTGGCACAAGTTGAAGAAAAGATGACCAAAGAAGCTAGACAATTGCACCTAATTCGAGAAAAAGTTGCCCATTCACTAGAAGAGCAAATAAAACAAGAATTAGCAGATCTTTATATGGAAAAGGCCCGCTTTTCTATTAATTTTGAAGAAACCAAAACTTTTACGGCTAAAGGTACAGATGCAATTGTATTCTTGATTGCACCTAACCCAGGTGAAGATCTAATGCCGTTAGTAAAAATTGTCTCAGGCGGTGAGCAATCGAGATTAATATTGGCATTGAAGGCTATCTTTAGTCATGTTGAACCTGTTGGAACGATGATCTTTGACGAAATTGATACAGGTGTTTCAGGACGTGTTTCTGCCGCAATTGGTAAAAAGATGCATTCTATTGGTCAAGACAAGCAGGTAATTGCTATAACCCACTCTCCACAGGTTGCAGCTGCAGGTGATCAACGTTATTTAGTTGCAAAACAAGTAAAAGATGGTTCTACGTTTACTCAAATAGGACCTTTAAGCAAGGAAGAAACTATTACTGCAATTGCTCAAATGATGGCAGGACAAGATGTAACAGATGCGGCTAAAAAGAACGCTGCTGATTTGATTAAGAGTATTAAAGATGAATAGTATCAATAAGTTTTGGATGGATTTTTGTCAAAAACATCATGTTAATCCGGGAGAATTAGAAGGTGCTTATGCATTTGGCGGAAATAGCCAAGATGCTGATGTATTAAGCGATTTAATTAATCGTGGCATTAAAACCGCTACTACAAGCGTATATGATCCAGATGAAGATGTTCCCACAGTCGGTCAATATGCTATTGTTTTAAATGGAGAAAATAAACCAGTGTGCGTAATTCGAAATAAAACCGTGGAAATTATGCCATTTAAAAATGTTTCTGCTGAACATGCATATTTAGAGGGTGAAGGAGATCGCTCATATGATTATTGGCGAAAAATTCATGAAAATTTTTTTACATGGGAATGTCGAGAAAATTTAAACACTATTTTTAGTGAAAATACTGAAGTAGTTTGTGAGACTTTTGAAAAAGTAGATTGAGGCAAAAAATAGGCTATCAGTCTACTTTTTTGATGCCTTGAGACGTCTACGGTTGAACTACATAAAGAGAAAACTTGAAAAACTATTGATTTTAGTGCAAACTAGATATATTAATAGTTACTAAGAGGAGTTCAGCATGGCAGATAAAGGTTTGTTATTAGTACTTTCGGGTCCTTCAGGTGTTGGTAAAGGAACTGTAAAAAGTGCTATTGTTGAAAACAAAGTCTTTCCATTTGAGTATTCAGTTTCAATGACTACTCGTAAGCCTCGTCCCGGCGAAGTCGATGGAAAAGATTATTTCTTTGTAAGTGAAGAACGTTTTCAAGAAGCTATTAAAAATGGTGAGTTATTAGAATATAATAATTACGTTGGACATTATTATGGTACGCCATTAGGTCCTGTAAAAAAGATGTTACATGATGGCAAAGACGTTTTATTGGAGATTGACGTTAACGGTGCCGCTAAGGTCCGTGAGAAAATGCCTGATGGCGTGTTCATCTTTTTAACTCCACCAGATTTGCATACATTGCACCTGCGATTAGAACATCGTGGTACTGAGTCAGAAGATGTAATTCGTGGTAGAATTAAACAAGCTCGAAATGAAATCTTGGAAATGGAAGAATATGATTATGCAGTTGTAAATGATACAGTTGCTAATGCAGTAGACCATATCAAGGCAATTGTTGATGCAGAGCATGTCAGTGTTAAGCGTGTAATTGATGACTATCGTAAGATGGTCAAGGAGGATTAATCATGAGAATTACTTATCCATCAATTGATAAATTGTTGTCACGTGTTGATTCACGTTATTCATTATCTGTACTTGCTGCTAAGAGAGCACATGAACTTGAAGCTGGCGATCCACCAACTTTAGATCATTTCAAGTGTGATAAGGCAGTTGGTAAGGCACTTGAAGAAATTGCCGCTGGTAAAGTAACGGTTGACCCAGCTCATGCCGAGGTTAACCTCGAAGACTAATTTACTGACCTTCATCCTTTGGGTGGAGGTCTTTTTTACAGGTGATTAGATGATTGCTCAGGTTATTGTTGATGTTGCAACCAAGCAAACAGATCGTATTTTTGAATATCATATTCCGGCTGAATTAGAAAAAGATGTCAAAATTGGTTCAAGAGTAATAGTACCGTTTGGTCGAAGAAAAGTGCAAGGCTTTGTAGTAGGCATAGAGGCAAAAAGTCAATTTACAGGTAAGTTAAAAGATCTTTTAGTGACAGTGGATGAAATGCCACCACTTACACCAGAATTAATAAAATTGTCTGAAAATTTGGCACAAAATATTTTTTCATATAGAATTACCATTTTACAAGCAATGTTGCCATGGGTAATGCGGGCAGGCTATCGTAAACTGTTAGTACCTGCAAATAAAAAAGCTAAAAAGATGCCGTTCTTTCAAGGTGATCCCATTGATTTAGCTAAAATGACGGATCTGAAGCAAATAAAAAAAGTTCATCAATTGCTGAAAAATGATGATGCCAAAATAGAATATGTTGTAGAAAATAGAGCTAAAGAGAAAAAAGAAAATCAGTATGAATTAGCGCTAGATTCTGCAGAATACACCAAGATTTACAATACTTTGCGTCAAAATGCGGTTAAGCAAAAGCAATTGATGATGGATATTATTGAAAATAAAGATGATTATCCTAAAAGTCAAAGTGATTTGATAAAAGGGTTAGGCTTATCGGCTGCTAATTTAAATTCAGCTGTTAAAAAAGGTTGGTTAAAAAGAAAAGCTGTCGAAGTTTATCGTAATCCCTTAGCTGGTTTTGAAGATGAAAAAAAGCCAGTTCCAGTGACTTTAAATGATGAACAACAGGCTGCGTTGGATCAAATTAATAGCGCAATTGATCAGCGTAATGCAGAGACCTTTTTACTTGAAGGAATTACTGGTAGTGGGAAGACAGAAGTATATTTGCATGCAATTGGACAAGCTTTAGCTCAAGGAAGAAATGCCTTGATGCTAGTGCCAGAAATTTCGTTAACACCGCAAATGGTAAAGCAAGTAAAGGCACGTTTTGGTGATAAAGTGGCCGTTTTACATAGTGCTTTATCTGAAGGGGAAAAATATGACGAATGGCGTAGAATTCGTCGTGGTGAAATTCAAGTAGTAGTTGGAGCAAGAAGTGCAGTTTTTGTTCCGCTAGATAATATTGGATTAATCATAATTGATGAAGAGCATGAATCATCATATAAACAAGAGACCAATCCTCGTTATAATGCTAAAAATGTGGCACTCTGGCGTAGTAAATATCACCATTGTCCATTAGTACTAGGAAGTGCTACTCCATCACTAGGAAGTCGAGCACGTGCTCAAAAAGATGTATATCATCTATTACGTTTAACTAAACGTGCAAATCATAAAAAATTACCTAAAGTTAATTTGATTGATCTTAAGCATGTTCAATTTGCAGGTGGGCAATTTGACTTGTCTGTTGAATTAGTCGATGCAATTAAGAAAAGACTAGAGAAAAAAGAGCAAGTCATCTTGATGCTTAATCGGCGAGGATTTGCTAATTTCATGCTTTGCCGGGAATGTGGTTTTGTTTTGAAATGTCCTAATTGTGATGTTTCACTTAATTTGCATAAAGATACTAATAGCATGCAATGTCACTATTGCGGACATACAGAGCCAATTCCTACTCGGTGTCCTAATTGTCAAAGTTCAAAAATCCGTTTTTTAGGTACTGGAACCCAAAAAGTTCAAGAAGAACTTGAAGAACTTTTACCAGGAGCTAGAATTTTAAGAATGGATGTTGATACAACTAGGAGAAAAGGCAGTTATAAGCGGATTTTGGATTCATTTGGTAACCATGAGGCGGATATTTTGTTAGGAACTCAAATGATTGCTAAAGGATTAGATTTTCCAAATGTAACTTTAGTTGGCGTAATTAACGCAGATACGGGATTATGGTTATCGGATTATAATGCATCAGAAAAAACATTTGAGTTGCTGACGCAAGTTGCAGGACGTGCAGGACGTGCTGACAAGGAAGGCGAAGTTTTAATTCAAACTTATAATCCAGAACACTATGCCATTCAATTGGCACAAACGCAGGATTATGAAAGATTTTATGGTTATGAAATGCATATGCGTCATGCTGGCAATTACCCACCATATTTTTATACAGTATTAATATCAGTTGCTGCTAAAAAAGAGCAAAATGCGGCTAGAGAAGCATTCAAGATAAAAAGATATTTATTGCAGCATTTAAATAATCAAGCAATAATTTTAGGACCATCGCCAAGTGCAATTTCTAGAGTAAAAAATCAATATTATTACCAAATACTGGTAAAATATAAAAAAGAACCAAATTTAAATAAACTATTGCACCATGTTCAAGATTCTGCTCAAGAAGCTAAGAAATATGGTTTAAGTATTTTTATCGATAATGAACCAGAAAGAGTAATGTAAGGAGTTGTTTTAATGACATCAGTAATATTCATGGGAACACCAGAGTTTTCAGTTCCAGTATTAGAAGGCTTAATCAAAAATAATTATGAAATTAAGGCTGTTGTAACGCAGCCTGATAAAAAGGTTGGTCGTAAACAAAAGATCACTAAGACCCCAGCTAAAATTGCTGCAGAAAAGCATAATTTACCTGTTTTTCAACCAGTGAAATTGTCTGGCTCAGAAGAAATGCAACAATTGATTGATATGCATGCTGACTTAATCGTCACCGCCGCATACGGTCAGTTCTTGCCAACTAAGTTTTTAAACTCAGTAAAAATTGCTGCTGTTAATGTCCATGGTTCACTTTTGCCAAAATATCGTGGTGGTGCACCAATTCAATATTCACTCATTAATGGGGATGCAGAAACTGGTATCACCATTATGGAAATGGTAAAGAAAATGGATGCTGGTGATATTTATTCTCAAAAAGCAATTAAGATTGAGCCAGAGGACAATGCAGGAACTTTATTTAATAAATTATCAATTGTAGGTAGAGACTTACTTTTGAAGACTTTACCTTCGATTATTGATGGCAGCGTTAAAAAGATTCCTCAAGATCCAGATAAGGTAGTCTTTTCACCTAATATTACTAAAGAACAAGAACGCATCGTTCCTACTATGACAGCTTCTGAAGCTAACAATATGATCCGTGCTCTTAATCCAGATCCAGGTGCTTATATGATGCTTGAAGGCAAGCGCTTCAAGGTTTGGAAAGCAGAAGTTGCTAAGGATAGTACTGATTTAAAGCCAGGTTGCGTAGTAGCTAATAAGGGCCGCTTTGCAATTAGCTTTGCTAATGGTACTGTTTTAAACTTGCTCGAGGTACAACCAAGCGGCAAGAAGAAAATGGATATTAAGAACTTTTTAAATGGTCAAGGTAGTAAATTTGCCCCAGGAGAAGAAATTGTCGACAAATAAAAGTGCCCGTGCAATTAGCTTAGATACTTTAATTAAAGTCTTAAAAAATGGCTCATATTCAAATATTAGTTTGAACAATAGTTTAAAGCATTCTGATTTATCGATTGCTGATCAAAATTTAGCAACTAGAATTGTTTACGGAACGATTCAATATCGCCTTTTTTTGGAATATCAATTGACCGGTTTGCTTAAAACAAAAATCACTGAAAAATATTTGAAGCCGCTCTTGTTGATGTCACTTTATCAGATAATATTCTTAGACAAGGTTCCTAACCGTGCTGTACTAGATGAAGCTAATAAACTAGCTAAACAGTTTGGCAAACATCATTCTTCAGGCTATAGAGTAGTGAACGGAATCTTGCGTGCATTTATTAGACGCGGTGTGATTTTACCTGATGAAAAGGATACCGTTAAATATTTAAGTATTAAAGAAAGCGTTCCTAAATGGTTAGTTAAGTATTTAATTGACAATTGGGGAATGCAAAAAGCAAAATCAGTTTTAAGCAGTATTAATGAACCAGCCAAAAATAGTGTGCGAATTTCATCACTAGCAGATAAAAATCAGGTTTTTGATCAATTAACAAAAGAAGGATATCAACCGAAATGGTCAAATTTATCTCTTAATGACGCCGTTTTAAGTCATGGTGGCATTAGCGAAAGTGATTTATTTGAACAAGGAAAGTTGACAATTCAAGATGAAGCCGCTAGCTTAGTGGTAGAAGCTTTTGATTTTGATAAAAATCAAGCTGAACATGTTTTAGATGCATGTAGTGCACCTGGCGGGAAAACTGTCCAGATTGCTGAAAATATCACTGGTGATGTAACTGCACTAGACATTCATGAAAAGAAATTACGTCTAGTAAAAGAAAATGCTCGCCGCATGCATGTGTCGTACAAAGTAACAACTAAGGCATGTGATGCTAGAAAAGCGCAAGAAATGTTTAATGCAGGTGAGTTCACTAAAATTTTAGTTGATGCTCCATGTTCAGGTTTGGGACTATTAAGACGCAAGCCTGAGATTCGTTATACCAAGAGTTTGCAAGATTTGAAGAGCTTACAAAAAATTCAGTTAGGGATTTTAGATTCTGTTAGCACATTGTTAAAAGTTGAGGGAGAATTAGTATACTCAACTTGTTCAATTTCAATGGAAGAAAATGAAGAAGTAGTTAAGCAATTCTTGCGAACTCATCCTGATTTTGAATTAAAACCATTTTTATTAAGCAAGCTTGAGTCCAAGACAGGAATGTTAAAAATAATGCCTGATCAAGATGGCAATGATGGATTTTTCATTGCAAAATTTAGATTACGAGGTTAGATTTTTGATTGAAACAGCATACGCTTCAAGTATCGGCAAGGTACGAAAAAGCAATCAAGATTTTGTACAAGTTTTTGAGAATCGTAAGGGAATTACCTTAGCAATTGTTTGTGATGGTATGGGTGGCCATCAAGGCGGCGATGTGGCCTCTACAATGGCTGTCACTCACTTAGGACATAATTTTGGCATAACAGATTTTACTGATGCTAATATTGCTCGAAAATGGCTAGATGTGCAATTAAATTCTGAAAATGAAACAATTTTAAAAACAGCTGATAAATTTCCTGACTTAAATGGAATGGGTACGACAATTGTTTTAGCTTTTGCATTTAAGGATAATGCGTTGATAGCTCATTTGGGCGATTCACGTGCTTATAGTTATTCCGAAGGAAAGTTTGTCCAATTAACTGAAGATCATTCTTTAGTTAATGAGCTAGTCAAAATGGGGCAAATTACTAAGGAACAGGCTAAGCATCATCCCCAAAAGAACATCATTACTCAAGCCCTAGGTGTATCTAGTACAATTGATCCTGAAGTTAAGGAAATTAAGCTTGATGATGACGACATCATTTTGCTATGTACTGATGGATTAACGAACTCACTCAGTGATCCACAAATACAACAAGTTTTAGCTACAAAAGAATTAAGCTTAAAAGAACGATGCAATAAATTAATTAGTGAAGCCAATCGATTAGGTGGTGGTGATAATATTACCGTTTGCCTAATTTGGAATAAGGAGGACGAGAGCAGTGATCGATAAAGGTTATCTGCTTGGTGAACGTTATCGCATTATTGATACTTTAGGCGAAGGCGGTATGGCCAATGTTTATCTGGCTGAAGATATTATTCTGCAACGTAAAGTAGCAGTTAAAATATTACGGTTAGATTTACAAAATGAACCTCAAACACAAGCTCGTTTTCAAAGAGAGGCTTTAGCCACTAGTGAATTAAGTCATCCTAATATTGTCTCTGTTCTTGATGTAGGAACTGATCATGGATTGCCATATATGGTAATGGAATATGTTGATGGTCCAGATTTGAAAGAGTATATTCGTCAAAATGCTCCTTTGGATTTGCATGAAGTGATTCGCATTATGGATCAAATTCTAAGTGCAGTTGCTTTGGCTCATAAACATAATGTCATCCACCGTGATCTTAAACCACAAAATATTTTGATGGACAAGAGAGGCAATATTAAGATTGCTGATTTTGGTATTGCGGTTGCCTTGAATCAGAGCTCTGTGACGCAGACTAATTCTGTCATGGGATCAGTTCATTATATGTCACCTGAACAAACTAGAGGCGGATTGGTTACTAAGCAGTCCGATATTTATTCTTTAGGGATTATTCTGTATGAATTGATTACAGGCACTGTGCCGTTTAATGGTGATACTCCTGTTTCAATTGCGTTAAAACACGCGCAGGAACCAATACCTTCTATTAGAAAGAAGGATCAAAGTGTTCCGCAAGCATTAGAAAATGTTGTGTTAAAAGCAACTGCTAAGGATCCACGAGATCGATATGCTACAGCACAAGCCATGCAGGCTGACCTAGATAGTAGCTTAGATCCCGAAAGAGCAGATGAGCCGGTTTTTGTGCCTAATCATGGTAACAATAATGATAAAACAATCGTTCTGCCAGGTTTTAAAGCCCCTGAAAAAGAGCGGACTGTAGAATCTGAAGAGGAAAATAAACCTGATAAAAAGGAAAAGAAAAAAGACTTTTGGCAAAATGTTAAAAGTCATAAATGGTGGTGGATTTTTTCAGTTATTGCCGCTGGATTAATTATTTTTATTATGATTTTCGCACTAAGTGGCAATAATAATAAACCACGTCAAGTTCATATTCCTGATGTAACTAATATAACTGAAAAGCGTGCTGAAAAAAGGTTAGAAGCCGCCGGGTTACAAGTGGGAAAAGTAATTAGACGCCAGTCTGATGACATTAAAGAAGGTCATGTAATTGGTACTAAACCAGCAGCCGGTAATAGAGTGGATCAAGGAAAGGCTATCATTTTAATTGTTTCTAGTGGTACCAGCATGGTAAAGGTACCTGATGTAGTCGGGGATAATTACGATGAAGCTGCAGAAAAATTAGAAAATCAAGGCTTCGATGTTGTTAGAGAAGATCAATATTCAAATAAAATGGCTAAAGGCAACATCATTTCTCAGAGTATTGCTGCTGGTGTAGAAGTAAAACCAACGCAGACTACAATTACTTTGGTGGTTTCTCGAGGAAAACAGATAAAGCCAAAGATAAATACCGTTACCTTAAAAGATTTGCACAATTACTCATTAAAGAGTGCGCAAGATTATGCTAAGGAACATGGCTTAACTTTACAGATTAATCAAGAATATTCTGATGAAATTGAGCGAGGTTTGGTTATCTCAATGCAGCCGGAAGCGGGTACTAAGGTTGATCGTGGATCTACGGTAACCATTAAAGTTTCACGCGGTCCAAAAGAAGAAAAAGATACTACTGTTACGAAGACATTTACTGTTAATTATGTTGGCAGCGATCTGAAAAAGGATGATAAATTCGATGGTAAAAGTGGAGAAACTGACACTAAGGAAGACAATAGTAAAGGCAACCATGTTCAGATTTATATCAAAGATGATGATCACTCCTTGAGTAATATCTATCGTGACTTATATATTAAACGTGATATGAGTTTCTCAATTCCATTTTCAATTAAGGATGGAAACGGCCAGTTGCGCGTAGTTCGTGACGGAGAAACTGTTTTGAATGAAAAGGTGACAAAATAAATGAAACTAGCAGAAGGAACCGTTGTCGGGTTAATTGCTGGTTATTATGATGTGGAAACTGCTGCGGGTATCGTTAGAACGCGTGCTCGCGGCGTTTTTCGTCAAAAAAAGCAAAAACCTGCAGTAGGTGATCATGTAGAAATTCAAATAGATGATCAGGGTATGAGTTACTTGGTAAAGATTTTACCGCGACTCAACAGAATTGGTCGTCCCGCTGTAGCCAATGTCAGCCATGTATTGTTAGTTATTTCTGCGGTTGAACCTGATTTTTCTTTAGAATTATTGGATCGCTTTTTAACTTTCTTTTCTTGGCAAAAAGTACAAGTCACTATTTATTTATCTAAAAGCGATTTATTAAAAGGTGACAAGTTAGCTAAAATTAAAGAAGAACTATCATATTATCAAGAAATTGGTTATCCAGTGTTTACTGATTATCATGATGTAGAAGCTCAAATTCCTCAAATGATTAAAGCGGGGCAAATTTGGACATTGGCAGGACAATCTGGTGCAGGTAAATCTACTTTACTTAACCATTTGAAGAAGGATGCTAATCAGGCAACGGGAGCAATTTCTACTAGTTTAAACCGTGGTAAGCATACTACTAGAAAAGTCGAATTATTTAAATTAGGTGAAGGTTTCTTAGCTGATACACCAGGTTTTTCTTCGATTGATTTAATACCGATCAAATTGAATGAATTATGTAACTATTTCGTTGAATTTAAACGTGCTAGCAGCAAATGTAAATTTAGAGGGTGCCAACATTTAAAGGAACCTGGCTGTGAAGTTAAAAAGTTGCTTGAAGAAGGCCAAATAATGCCTCATCGTTATGATGATTATCTGGCAATGCGGACAGAAATTAGTGAAGGCCGATTACCCGAATATTTAAAATAATAGGAGAAGAAAATGATTATTGCGCCATCAATTTTGAACGCAGATAATTTAAATTTAAAAGAAAATATTAAAGATGCTGTTGCAGTAGGCATTGATCGTTTCCATATTGATATTATGGATGGACATTTTGTGCCAAATTTATCTTTTGGACCACAATTAATTAGTGATTTTAAACGTGAATTTCCCATGACAGATGCTGAGATTCACTTTATGAGTAATAATCCTGATGATCTTATTCCAGCCTTTGTTGAAGCCGGAGCAGATATCATGGAGCTGCATTATGGTGCGATGAGTGAATCCAAGCTGAATTATTGGCTTGATTATTTGGCTTCTAATGGAGTTGAGGCTGTTTTAGCAATTAAACCGGATATTCCAGCTGACGTTGTCGAAAAATTTTTGCCAAAAATTAAACAAGTTTTAGTCATGACCGTCAATCCTGGTTTTGGTGGTCAAAGCTTTATTGCTGATTCAGCTGAGAAGATTAAGCAAGTCAGAGAAATTGTAGGACCAAACATGGCAATTGAAGTTGATGGTGGCATTAATGACCGTACGATTAAAATTGCCCAAGATGCAGGTGCTGATGTCTTTGTAGTTGGCTCTTATTTATATGAAAATGGTAATATTGCAAATCAAGTACGTAAATTAGAAAAAATAATTAAGTAATGGAAGCATATGCATTATTAGGTGGACCAACAGATTTGTGGCCTGTTAACATCAAAGAAATACTTAAAGATGCAAGAAAGACGAATAATCTTATCGTTGGAGTAGATCGTGGTTCTTTGTACTTAGAAGAATTAGGAATAACTCCTGATGTAGCGCTGGGGGATTTTGACTCATTAAAAAAAGCAGATCTAACGGAAATTGAAAGTAATGTAAGAGATATTCGTTATTCAAATCCGGTTAAAGATTTGACTGATTCTGAATTGATGCTGCATACAGTTTTTGATGATTATCAGATTGATAATTTAAATATTTTGGGTGCAACAGGGGGCAGAATAGATCATTTTTTAATTAATTTATTAATGCTGCTCGATCCATCTCTGCGACAATTCGCTGAACAGGTCTCAATAATGGATAAGCAAAATGAAATTGTCTTTTTCAATCCGGGACGTCATGTAATAAAGAAAGTATCAGAGTACCCATATATTGGTTTTGCTGCTTTAACTGCAATTAAAGATTTTAATATTTTAGGTGCCCGTTATGAGTTGCACCATTATTCTGGAGATTATCCACGAGTGTTTTCTTCAAATGAATTTTTGCCGAATACTTCTCAATTTGAAATTAATTTTGAAAAAGGGATGCTTGCGGCGATTTATTCAAAAGATGTTAATCGCTTTCATAATCTTTAATGAGTGGTTTAAAATAGAGGAAAAGGAATCGAGGATTAATTATGAAATATATTGATTTTGAAAAGAATGTGGCCGCTTTTGAAGATGGTCGCTATGAAGCAAGACTTGATCGCGCAAAACAAAATGTAGAAAATTAAATGCACAAAAACCATGTTCACGTTTTTGATAAGAAAAAGAAGAAGGAAGTAGCAACTATTAATGGCCTTGCTAGAAACGTTACTTACCAAGACTTGGGCTTGCCAACTAAATTGAGCGAAATGATTACTGAATATGCCTATACTCCAATTAAGGAAAGAATGGCTGATGAAATTTCAAATGATGATAAAAATCATAATATTATGAAATAATTTAAAAAAGGACAGCTGAAAAATCAGTTGTCCTTTTTTGATGTACAAAATTTTTAGCAAACAAAAAACCTTACAGATAAATCTGCAAGGCTGGTTATTAGGCACGAGTAACTTTACCAGACTTTAAAGCCTTGGTTGAAACCCATACGCGCTTTGGCTTACCGTCAACAAGAATGCGAACTTTTTGAAGGTTTGGCTTCCAAGCACGACGAGCTGAGTTCAATGAGTGTGAACGTTTGTTACCGAATGTGGTCTTCTTACCTGTTACGTAATCTTTAGCCATTTGCTAAACCTCCTTTATATATGGTGTCATACTTAATTAGGTTATCATATGTTTGGTCGCAATTCAACTTTTTTTAGGACGTATTTTATTTATTGATTACGGCAGTACTATGATAAAATAATAATCGTATATGTAGATAATAAGACGGAGGAAGAACATGGCTGTTAAGATCAAGACAAAAGATGGTTTGATTGATATTTCAAACGGTGTAATCGCAACTGTTGTTGGTGGCGCAGCTACGTCTAATTATGGCGTTGTAGGAATGGCTTCAAAAAATGCCATTCGTGATGGATTCGATGGAATTCTTAATCGTGCCAACTATAAGCGCGGTGTTGTTGTCAAGTCAGAAGATAACGAAATCACTGTTGATGTGTACATTATCGTAGGCTATGGGCTTAAGATTTCTGAAGTAAGTAAGAATGTTCAAGATAGTGTTAAATTTAATCTTTCTAATCAATTAGGAATTAACACTAAAGCCGTTAATGTAATCGTTCAAAGTGTAAAGGTACTTGACGAATAACGTAAGCGGAGGTTTTAAATAGTGGTTTTAAATGAAATAGATAGTAAGCAATTTAGAGATATGGTGCGTGTTGCCACCCACAGAATTGGTAAGAACGCTGAGTTTGTTAACTCATTGAACGTGTTCCCAGTTCCTGATGGTGATACTGGTACCAACATGAATTTAACTATTGAAAGTGGGGCAAGAGCCGTTTCTGAAAATCCTAGCAGAAATGTTGGTGATTTGACTGAAAGCTTAGCTAAAGGAATGTTGATGGGTGCACGTGGTAACAGTGGTGTTATTACTTCACAGTTGTTCCGCGGCTTTTACAAAGCTACTCAAGGCATGAAGACCTTAACTGCACAAGAATTGGCTAACGCCTTTTCAAATGGTGTAGCTACTGCTTATAAGGCAGTAATGAAACCTGTCGAAGGTACTATTTTGACTGTAGCTCGTGTTGCTGCTCAAGAAGGTGCTTCTAAGGCTAATGACACTGATGATGTTACTGAAGTAATGCAGGCAGTTGTTGAAGGTGCTAAGAAGGCTCTTAAATCAACTCCAGATTTACTTCCAGTATTGAAGCAAGTTGGTGTTGTTGACTCAGGTGGTCAAGGACTTTTGTTCATTTATGAAGGTTTCTTAGAAGGTCTTCTTGGTGAAAACTTTGCTGATCAATATCAACCTGACGAAACTGAAATGGATGAAATGATCAACGCAATGCACCACCAATCTTCTGTACAAAGTCAACTAGCTACTCAAGATATCAAGAACGGCTACTGTACTGAAATTATGGTTGACCTTAACGCTGACGTGCCAAACAAGAAGAAATTCGATTTGGAAGAATTCAGAAAGCACTTGTCAGGTTTGGGCGACTCACTTTTAGCTGTATCTGATGGTGAAATTGCTAAGGTTCACGTTCACACCGAACACCCTGGTGATGTCTTCAAGTACGGTAGTCAATTCGGTCAATTAGGCAAGATCAAGATCGACAACATGCGTATCCAACACGAAAGCATCGTTGATCAAGATGAAGAACAACAAGAATCAGTTGACTTTGCTGTTATTGCCGTAGCTTCTGGTAACGGTATTAGAAAATTGTTTGAAAGCGAAGGCGTAAACAGAATTATTTCTGGTGGTCAAACAATGAACCCATCAACCCAAGACTTTATTGATGCAATCAAGAAGTCAGGTGCTAAGAAGGCAATTGTTTTGCCAAACAACGGTAATATCGTGATGGCTGCTAAGCAAGCTGCAGAAGTTAGTGACATTCCAGTAGGTATCGTACCAAGCAAGACTATTTCACAAGGTCTTACTGCAATGCTTTCATTTAACCCAGATGCTTCTGTTGATGACAATGTTGAAGCTATGTCAGAAGACCTCGATACTGTAGTTTCAGGTGAAGTAACCCAAGCTACTCGTGATACTGAAATTGACGACGTAGAAATTCACAAGAATGATTACCTTGGTATCATCGACGGTAATATTAAGGTTGATAACGCTGATTTGATCAAGACTACTACCGAAATGATCGAAAAGATGCTTGATGAAGATTCAGAAATTATCACTATTATGTATGGTCGTGATGCAAGCGAAGATGAGGCACAACAGGTTGTTGAAGCTCTTGAAGCCAGTCATGATGATCTTGAATTTGAAATTCATGATGGTGGTCAACCTGTATATCACTTCTTAGTATCAGTTGAATAAAAAATGATAGAAAACGCATTATTTGCCCCTGTAACAGATTTAAAAGGTGTAGGAACAAAAACTGCGGCTGATCTAGGTAGCTTAGGCATTTATAGTATTTATGATTTGCTCTTTTATTTTCCTTTTCGTTATGACGAATTGCAGACATTGCCTTTAGATCAAATCATGGATGGTCAAAAAGTAATGCTAAAGGGAATTGTAGCCACCGAACCTTTTGTTAGTCGTTTTGGTTATAAGAAGAGTCGCCTAAGTTTTAAAATGAGAATTGACCATGATGTAATCATGGTCAATTTTTTTAATCAGCCATGGCTTAAGAGCAAGATTGAAATTGGCGAAGAAGTAGCAATTTATGGTAAATATAATGTTGCTCGTCAAAGTCTTTCTGCCTTTAAATTTGTTGCAGTAAAAGAAAATGATAGTGGCATGGCGCCAATTTATCCTGTTAATCGTCATGTTAAACAAAAAAAGCTAGTTAATTTGATTAATTTAGCGGTAGATAGTTTCTTAGATAAAGTACAAGATATTGTTCCCCAGAGCATTAGAGAAAAATATCGTTTGTTGACTGATCAAGCGATTATTCAAAAAATGCATCATCCTAAAAATAGTACTGAAGCAAATCTAGCTAAAAGAAGTGCAATCTTTCGAGAATTTTTTATTTTTGAATTGCAGCTAGCTCTTTTGGCTAGCCATGATGGCAAACAAGCAGGCTATCCTAAAAATTATGATTTAAAAGAAATAGCTCAATTGACCTCTTCTTTACCGTTTGAATTGTCAGACGATCAAAAAGAAGTTGTTAATGAAATTTTTGCTGATATGCATTCATCAGGTCAAATGCGTCGTCTGTTACAAGGGGATGTAGGATCTGGTAAAACTGTTGTTGCAGTTTATGCTATTTTTGCGGCGATTACTGCGGGTTATCAAGCAGCTTTGATGGTGCCAACTGAAATTTTAGCTACACAGCACTTTAAAAAGATTGATGAATTACTGAGGCCCTTGGGCGTAAGAGTTGCTCTATTAACAGGTAATACCAAAACACTCGAGCGTAGAGAAATTTATCGTGAATTAACTGATGGCACAATTAATGTGGTAATTGGCACACACGCTTTAATTCAGAACAGTGTCATTTTTAAAAAGTTAGGCTTGGTAATCATTGATGAACAACACCGTTTTGGCGTTGGACAAAGACAGGCTTTAATTAATAAAGGTGATCAGCCTGATATTCTAGCTATGACGGCCACTCCGATTCCTCGAACGCTGGCTTTAACAGTATATGGGGATATGACTGTTTCTGAAATTCATCATATGCCTGCCGGTAGAAAACCAATCATTTCATCTTGGAAGACTAGTAGTCAGATGAAAGATGTTTATCAGAAAATGCAGGAGCAACTTGCACAAGGTTTTCAAATATATGCTGTTACGCCGCTGATTACTGAATCTGAAACATTGGATTTAAAGAATGCGGAGGAATTACATGCTAAGTTAAGTCATGATTTTCCTAATCAAAATGTGGTTTTGCTTCATGGTCAAATGCCCGGTCCTAAAAAGGACGAAATTATGACCGCTTTTGCTAGTGGAAAAATAAATATTTTGGTTACAACTAGCGTAATTGAAGTTGGAGTCGATGTGGCTAATGCCAATATGATGGTCATCTATAATGCGGATCGTTTCGGATTAAGTCAACTGCATCAGCTTCGCGGAAGAATTGGACGTGGTAAGACGCAAAGTTATTGCGTTTTTATAGCTGATCCGAAGACTGCTTCTGGTAAAGCAAGAATGAAAATAATTGCTGCTACCAATGATGGCTTTAAATTAGCAGAAGAAGACCTTAAAATGCGTGGCGAGGGTGATCTTTTTGGTAAAGCTCAATCTGGATTGCCTGAATTTCGCGTGGGAGATGTAGTTAATAACTACAATACCTTGGTTGTTGCGCAAAAAGTGGCGCGAGAATTAGTTCAGCAAGATCCGAAATTAGCTGATCATCAGACACTTAACCAAGTGCTAGAATATAAACAATTAGAACAAAATAGAATTTAAAAGATTGTGGTGAATTATATTGAGAACAATTGCTATTGATGCGATGGGCGGAGATAATGCGCCTGAAGCAATCGTTGAAGCTGTTTTAAAGGTAAAAGATGAAATGCCTGAAACTAAGTTTTTATTATTCGGTGATAAAGAACAATTACGTAATTTAATTCCTGCTGATCAAATTAATGATCAATTGGGCGTAGTTGCAACCACCGAAGTGATTGCCGATGAAGATGAACCCGTTAAGGCAATTAGAAGAAAGAAAGATTCTTCAATGGTTGTAGCAGCAAACTTTGTTAAAGAAGGAAAGGCCGATGCTCTTCTTTCTTTAGGTAATACTGGTGCATTATTAGCCTGTGGTATTTTTATCATCGGTCGTATTAAGGGCATTACTCGTCCAGGCTTAATGCCAACCTTACCACTTCAAAATAGTGATGACGGCTTTAATATGGTCGATGTAGGTGCCAATGCTAAGAGCAAACCTGAATATTTACTTCAATGGGCAGAAATGGCATCATATTATGCTGAAAAAATTCGTGGCATTCAAACTCCTCGCATAATGCTATTAAATAATGGTTCTGAAAGTGATAAAGGGGATGAGGTTCACCAAGCTGCCTATGAATTATTAAAAGATAGTGACCTTAACTTCCAAGGGAACATTGAGGGGAATGAATTATTACTAGGTAAAGCTGATGTAGTAGTTACAGACGGTTTTACTGGCAATGCTGTTCTTAAAAATATTGAAGGTACATCAAGCGTAATCTTGCATTTGCTAAAAGATAGCTTGTTAAACGGTGGTGTTATGACCAAATTAGGAGCTTTGATGGTAAAGGGCTCTTTATCAAGTCTTAAATCAAAGTTTGATACAGCTAAGTATGGCGGTGCAGTTTTGCTTGGAGTTAATGCACCAGTGGTTAAAACTCATGGCCGCTCTAATGAACGTCCAATTTATTTCACTTTAAAACAAGTTGATAAAATGATTAAAGAAAATTTAGTGCAAGATTTTAAAGACGAATTCGCTACAAAATAGTACAATAGTTTATTAAAAAGGAGAATTTGTATGACAGAAGAAGAAATTTTCAATAAAATTAAAACCTTAATTGCCGATAATTTTAATGTTGATCAAGATAAAATTACTGAAAATACTAATTTTACAAATGATCTAGACGCTGATTCTATCGACTTAGTTGAATTTATTTTGCAACTTGAAGATGAATTTGGTTCAGAAATTCCTGATGACGAAGCTGAGAAAATTAAGACTGTTGGTGACGCTGTATTATATATTAAGTCACATCAAGGTTAATTTTCTAAAAAAAAGCCGTGTCGTTATTTGCATACGACCGACTTTGTGTTTATAATTAGAAAATAAATAGAAAATATTAAACAGCTTTTAATAAAAGAAGCTATAAATGGAGGAATGACCTTTGGAAAAGCAGAGTGATCTATTACTAGATATACAGCACCTGCATACGGCGTACCGTTTGCAAGGGAAGTTCTATGATGCTGCGGACGATATTAATTTAACTTTAAAGCGCGACGAGATTTTAGCCATTGTTGGTGAATCTGGTTGTGGTAAAAGTACTATCGCTTCAAGTATTATTGGATTGTACGACCATAAAAATACTAAAGTTACAGGGGACATTCTTTATAATGAATTGAACCTTGTTGGTTTGAATGAATCATTGTTCAACAAGATTCGTGGAGATAAGATCGGGATGATCTTTCAGGATCCACTTGCTAGTTTAAATCCATTAATGCGTGTTGGTGACCAAGTTGCCGAGACTCTTTATTACCATACTGATATGGATGAAAAAGCACGTCACGCACGAGTTATTGAATTATTTAATCAAGTAGGAATGCCTAGACCTGAAGAAATGTACGAGATGTACCCACATGAACTTTCAGGTGGTTTGCGTCAGCGTGTAGTTATTGCGATGGCTATTGCATGTAAGCCAGAAGTAATTATTGCTGATGAACCAACTACTGCTTTGGATGTAACTATTCAAGCTCAAATTTTGGACTTGCTAGAAGATATTCAAAGACAGTCACATTCAGGTATTATCTTGATTACCCACGACTTGGGCGTTGTGGCTGAGACTGCTGATGAAGTTGCGGTTATGTATGCTGGACAAATTGTTGAAAAATCAGATGTTAAGACAATTTTTGAAAATCCACTTCATCCATATACAAGATCACTTCTTAATTCAATGCCTCAATCTGATGATACTGATGAAGACCTTCATGTTATCAAGGGTACTGTACCATCTCTTAAGAATATGCCACGTAGTGGTGATCGATTTGCTGCAAGAATTCCTTGGATTCCTGCAAGTGCCCATGAGGAGGAGCCACGTGTTCATGAGGTAGCACCTGGTCACTGGGTAAGATGTACCTGCTGGAAGACATTCCACTTTGAGGATGAAGACAGTACGCAAAAAGCAACAGCAGCAAGCGGGGAGTAATTTATGGCAAAAGAAATTATCCAAATAAAAGATTTAAAAGTCTATTACCCAATTCGCTCCGGCTTTTGGAACAGAATTACAGATTATGTTCGTGCCGTTGATGGTGTAAACTTCTCAATTAACGAAGGTGAAACCTACGGTTTGATTGGTGAATCTGGTTCTGGTAAATCAACTACCGGTAAAGCAATCGTTGGGGTTGAAAAAGTTACTGGCGGACAAATCATGTATAAGGGTTTGGACGTCACTAAGGCAAGCAATCGTAAGAAGCTTGATTATAACAAAGATGTTCAAATGATTTTCCAGGATTCAATGTCAAGTTTGAACCCTCGTAAGAGAATTGAAGACATCATTGCTGAACCGATTAGAAACTTTGAAAATTTGACTACCGATCAAGAACGTGATCGTGTACAGGACTTGCTTGACATCGTAGGGATGCCTAGTGATGCAATTTACAAGTACCCACATGAATTCTCTGGTGGTCAACGTCAAAGAATTGGTGTCGCTCGTGCCGTTGCTACTAACCCTAAATTAATTGTTGCCGACGAACCAACTTCTGCTTTGGACTTATCAGTTCAAGCTCAGGTTTTGAACTTCATGAAGCATATTCAACAACAATACAACATTGCATATCTCTTCATTTCTCACGACTTAGGTGTTGTTAAGCACATGTCAGAAAACTTAGCTATTATGCACCGTGGTCGTTTGGTTGAATTAGGTAGTCGTGAAGAAATTTACAAGCACCCAATTCACATTTATACTAAGCGACTTCTTTCTGCTATTCCTCAAGTTGACGTTGAACATCGTGAAGAACATAAGAAACACCGTGAACAAGTAGAAAAAGAATTCGAGGAAAACCAAAGCAAATGGTATGACAAGAACGGACGTGTATATCCATTGCAACAGGTTGCACCTAAGCACTGGGTAGCATTGCCTGAAGATATGGCTCAAGAAGCTGAACTCGAAGAACGAGAAGAAAAGGAGAGTGATTAAGCATGTGGAAAACAATCTTACGGCGTTTGTTAATCATGATCCCACAATTGATTATCTTGAGTCTGTTGGTCTTCTTGCTTGCTAAGATGATGCCAGGTGACCCATTCAGTGGATCAATTAACCCTAACACCGACCCTAAACAAATCGAAGCTTTAAGAAGAGCTGCTGGTCTTTATGATCCATGGTATGTTCAATACTTTAGATGGGTAGGCAACTTATTCCATGGTGATCTTGGTACAAGTTATATTCAACACGTACCTGTAACATCATTAATTGCAGACCGTGCAAATAATACTTTCTGGTTATCACTTTTGACAACTATCTTAACTTATAGTATTGCGATTCCTCTTGGTATTACTGCTGGTCGTCACCAAGACCAATGGCAAGATACTGGTGTACAAATTTTTAACTACATTACTTTAGCTACACCGGGCTTCGTATTCTATATCTTAGGATTATGGCTCTTCGGCTTTACCTTGGGTTGGTTCCCAATTTCAGGTTCAGTTTCAGCCAACGCCTCAGGATTCTGGGGTGTACTTGGCAGTAGACTTTACCACATGATTTTTCCAGCTATTTTGTATGCCTTGATTGCTACTACTGGTACTGTACAGTACTTGAGAACAGGTATTGTTGATAACAAGGTTGAGGACTACGTTAGAACTGCCCGCAGTAAGGGTGTTCCTGAAAATGTAGTTTTCCATAAGCATATTTTGAGAAATTCATTATTGCCAATTGCTGCCTTCCTTGGTAACACTATTACTGGTCTTCTTAGTGGTTCAATGATTATTGAAAGTGTCTTCAGTTATCCTGGTATGGGTAAGTTGTTCCTTGACTCAATCAGTCAACGTGACTACACCACTTTAACTGCTTTGATTCTTATCTTTGGTATCTTGACTCTAATTGGTAACTTGCTCTCAGATATCATCATGAGTATTATTGACCCACGTATTAGAATTCAATAGGGAGGAGAGAAGAAATGGCTGATAAAAAGAAAGATACTGCTACAAAGAAAGCAAGTAAAAAAGACGCTACACCGAAGGCTACTCTCCCACCTTCTGGATTCAGGGTGGCTGTACGTGAAATTTTACGTTCTAAGTCTGCACTTACAGCTTTAATTATCATTATTTTAATTTTATTGCTTACTTTCGGTGGTTCATTGTTTTTGAACAGAGCACAAATTACTGAAATGAACATCGTTGACGCATACTACGGTTGGGGCCAAGGGGGTCACCTTCTAGGTACTGACGATGGTGGTCGTGATATTTTGAAACTGCTCATCATGGGTGGACGTAACTCAATCATGATCGGTATCTCAGTTACTGTAATTACTGAAATTGTTGGTTTGGTAGTCGGATTAGTTTCTGGTTACTACGGTGGTGTTGTTGATGCCATCATCATGAGAATAGTTGACTTCATTCAAATTTTGCCACAAATGCCAATTATCATTGTTTTGACTACAGTTATTCCTAACTACAACGCTGTGACTTTGGTATTCTTGATTGCCATGTTTGGATGGACGACGACGGCACGTTACTACCGTTCATTCATCCTTTCACAGCGTGACCGTGACTATGTTTTGGCATCAAAGACTTCAGGTTCATCTAACTTCCAAATTATGTTCCGTGAAGTTTTGCCTAACATCACTTCAATGATTATCATCGACGTTGTTTTGACTATTGCTGGTAACATCGGTATTGAAACTAGTTTGTCCTTCTTGGGATACGGTTTGCCAACCACTACACCATCACTTGGTACTTTGATTGGATTTGCTGATGACCCAGTTAACGTTATTAACCGTCCATGGTTATGGCTCCCAGCTACTATCTTGCTTTTGGTTATTTCCTTAAGTATTAACTATGTTGGTCGTGCCTTACAACGTGCAGGTGACGCAAGACAACGTGAAAATTAATAAATTAATAAATATATTAAAACAGCTCTATCGCTTGATAGAGCTGTTTTTGTGTCTGCATAATAATAAAGTTATGCAATTCTAATAAAATAAAAATTACGAAAATTGCAATTTCAAATTGAACACTTTTGAAAATTAAATTCTGTATATTGAA
>NZ_PCZD01000016.1:0-33477 GCF_002553975.1 Lactobacillus sp. UMNPBX6 | reverse complement strand
AATGGACTTTTTTTAATATTTGAACGAAGTGTTCAATTTGATTTTACAATCCGCCTTTACTTAAAATATTTCTTTATTGATTTCATTTTTTATTGGTTCTCTCACTTCAAACGGGTAAACTATAAGGTAATAATACTGACAAAGGAGAAAAATATGAAATATAACCAATACGCTTATGTTGAAACTGATTTTCAACAACAAGTTAAAGAATTAATCGATATCAACTTCTTACCAAAAAATTATCAAGACTGGGACTTCAGTAGTCTTTTAGCCAAATTAGTTAAAAATGCGATCGCTGAAGCTAAAACCGACGCTGCTAAAAATGCCAAACTTGCTGAATTTGCAGTTTCCGATCACCAGACCTTGGCTGATTTTCTTAAAGAAAAGCCAACAGAAATCGGCACCGAACAATTCTATAATGTAGCTTTGCAACTCCTCGGCTACCACGTTCACTACGACTATGAATTTGCCGATTCAACTGGTTTTATGCAAAGAAACGCTTTGCCATTTATGCAAGACATTAGCGATAATCAAAAGTTAATTTCTGCTTTCTACCGCTTGCTCAATACTCGTGCTAAGAACGGACAAATCTTGCTTGATGTAATGGCAGGCAAGGGCTACTTCACTCAGTTCTGGGGTCAAAACAAGTTCAAATTCTTCAATGGCAAATCTATCCCTGTTTTTGACACAAACAAAGTCATCCGCGAAGTCGTTTATGTCGAAACTGATCTTGACACTGATCATGACGGTAAGAGCGATTTAATCCAAGTTACTGTTTTCCGTCCTACAGAAACCAATAAGGGATTAAAAGTACCCGCGCTTTACACCGCATCCCCATACTTTGGCGGAATCATTGCCAACGAAAAGCGTAACCACAATGTTGACGAAAATCTTTCTGATTCTACCACTTGGGATGACCCACAATACGTTCACTCACCAATCGTTAAGGCAGAAAAGCCAGATGGTTCAAGCCACCCAGCCACAGAAGAAGCAGTTCACAAGTCTTCTTACCCATTGAATGAATACATGTTAGCTCGTGGTTTTGCTAGCGTCTTTGCTGGTGCCATCGGTACGCGCGGCAGTGACGGTGTCCGCATCACCGGTGCACCTGAAGAAACTGAATCAGCTGCTGCAGTTATCGAATGGCTGCATGGCGATCGTATTGCCTACACTGACAGAACTAGAACTGTTCAAACTAAGGCTGACTGGTGCAACGGCAACATCGGGATGACTGGGCGTTCATACTTGGGTACTTTGCAAATCGCTATTGCAACTACTGGCGTCAAGGGTCTGAAGACTGTTGTTTCTGAAGCTGCTATTTCATCATGGTACGACTACTACCGTGAACACGGTTTGGTTATTGCTCCTGAGGCTTGCCAAGGTGAAGACCTCGACCTTTTGGCTGAAACTTGTCAATCTAACTTGTGGGATGCTGGTTCATACCTTAAGATCAAGCCTGAATACGACAAGATGCAAAAGGAATTACTTGAAAAAGAAGACCGTAAAACTGGTCAATATTCTGACTTCTGGGAAGCAAGAAACTACCGCCACCACGCTGATGGCATCAAATGTTCCTGGATCTCAGTTCATGGTTTAAACGACTGGAACGTTAAGCCAAAAAACGTCTACAAGATCTGGCAGCTAGTATCCAAGATGCCAATGAAGCATCATCTCTTCTTGCACCAAGGCCCTCACTACAACATGAACAATTTTGTCTCAATCGACTTCACAGATTTAATGAATCTTTGGTTTGTTCATGAGTTGCTCGGTCTTGAAAACAATGCCTACAATCAATGGCCAACAGTCATGATTCAAGATAACCTGCAAGCTGATAAGTGGCATGAAGAAAAAGACTGGAGCGATGAATTAGGTCAAGAAAAGATCTACTATCCAACAGATGACCATGAACTTTACCAAGATGGTAACGGCAAGGCAAAGATGAGCTTCACCGATGTTGGTGGCACTGAATTTAAGAAATCTGGCATCTCAGAAAGCGACTGGCAATACAAGTTTATCTGTGGCGATGAAAAATGGGCTAAACCAAGCCTACGTTTTGAAACAGATGAATTTATTCATCCTACTACGATCGTGGGTCGCCCAGAAGTCAAAGTAAGAGTCTCTGGTAGCCTTCCAAAGGGTGAAATTTCCGTTGCTTTAGTTGAACTTGGTGAAAGACAACGATTAACTGCTACTCCTAGGTTCTTAATGCGCGGCGGACAAGAATTAGGCTACCGTTTTGGTACTGATACCTTGCAAGAATTTGTTCCAGATAAAAAGACCAAGGCTAAGTTAATCACTAAGGCTCACATGAATTTACAAAACTTTAAGGATATGAAGAAACCTGAAGCAATCGATGCCGATAAGTTTTATGACTTAGACTTCTTGCTTCAACCTACCTACTACACTATCCCATCCGGTAGCAAACTTGCTTTGATTATTTATTCCACTGATCAGGGCATGACTAAGCGTCCACTTGAAGATGAGACCTACACCGTTGATTTAGCTAATACCGAGATTAAGTTTTACGAAAAATAATTAATAGTAAATAAAGAGACAGATATTCGTATTGGAATACCTGTCTTTTTTATTATTTAAATATTTTTTTATATTCTCCGTATCCAGCCTGATCAAGCTTATCATACGGAATAAATTTTAACGCAGCCGAATTAATGCAGTATCGCAATCCGCCTTTGTCAACTGGTCCATCAGTAAAGACATGGCCCAAATGTGAATCAGCTTCGGGGCTTTTCACTTCTGTTCGCTCCATTCCGTGAGATTGATCGCGATGATATGCCAATTTCTTAATCGGTTTAGTAAAGCTGGGCCAGCCGCACCCTGCATCATATTTATCTTCACTAGAAAAAAGTGGCTCACCGGACACCACATCAACGTAGATTCCTTTGTCATAAAAATTATCATATTTTCCTGTAAAAGGGTACTCGGTCGCAGCTTTTTGGGTAACGTTGTATTCTTCTTCGCTTAACTTTTTTAACGCTTCTTCTTTATTAAACATGTTCCGTTCCTCCTGGAAAGAAATTATCGATTTTCTTTTCATAGATATCGAAACGATATCTAGTCAAAAATTCATTAGCAGGATCATAGATTCTTACTTGCAGCATTTCATCTTTGCCATTCATATGTACTTCTTTATTTGGCATATCTAAAAATGGCTTAAAGGCGGCAATCACATTTTGATATGAACTATAAACATGGACGTTTTGTTCAATTACTTCACCATTTTTAGCATATCGCCGTGCACAGATTACATATACAACGTTGTCATTCATAGAAGAGGCTCCTAACTTTTACTTTTCTTGTTTCTTACTATTTTAATTCATTTGCTTACTAAGTAGATAAAAAAAGCAACAAATATCTAAATTAGATATCTGTTGCCAATTTGTTAAAATACTGAAGTTAAGACAGCACCAGCCACAATTAATACCAAACCAATTGCAGTATAGATGTAACCCTTCTTGGTTTTTTGTTCATGTAAGAAGATGATACCACCAAGAGTTGAAATAACCACGCAAAGTTGTGACATGACGAAAGCTAAGTTAACACCGTTCATCTTTACTGAAACGATATATGCAAGTGCAGCTACGGCATAAATCAAACCTGCAGGAATAACTTGGTAGCTTTCCTTTTCTTTAACAACGTCAATTTTCTTAGTTGCAAGTAAGTAAATCACAGTGGTGATCAACATACCAATGGTTTCACCGAAGAAAATCATGGTGTTATCACCCTTCAAAGCCTTAGGAATTGAGCTTGATGTGATGTAACCCAAAGTAGTCAAAACCAAAACGATCATAGTAGTTGTTTGGTTCTTCTTGCCACCTTCGGCAGTACCCTTATCAGTCAATGAAGTACATGCAACACCGATGATCAAGGCCAAAATACCTAAGAAACCAAAGATCTTAGATTGTGTACTTGCCCATTCGCCGAAGATTAATACTCCGACAAGTGGTACACCAATTAATTGCAAACCGGTTGAAATTGGCATTGTTTCAGAAACACCAACTTTAGAATAACTGTAATACTGTCCGACCTGACCAATTACCCAGGCAGCTCCAGCAAGCATTGCTAACATAAATGTAGTGCCATCAAAAGTTGGACGTTTAATGAGAGTCATTACAGCACCAAAGATAAATGCACCGAGCACAGTACCTAAAATTTGGTGGTAAATGTTACTCTTCTTGACCCCAGCAACGAACATCGGCATAAGTCCCCAGCCGATTGCTGGAATGAATAGAAATAAATAACTCATTATTTTTCTCCCCTATATTTGTAAAAAAGTCACAAGGAGCATTGTATCAATGAAAGCGGATACGTTGCAAACGAAAAACAAGTGCGAGTTAAAAAAGATGATCTTTCGATCATCTTTTTTACTTCTTATTTACCTTTAATCCAAACTCTTAGTCGCAAATGATATATTTTCTAGCGATTTAAGCAAGGCATCCGCAGTGTCCAAAGCTGTTAATAACGGAACGTTTTGTTGGATTGCCATTTGTCTAATAATGAAGCCATCTGAATTCTTTTCAATATCATGTCCCATCGTATTGATCACTAAATCAATTTGACCATCGCGTAATTCGTTCAGGATGTTATCGTCAGCATGCTCATCATCATGTACTTTCGTCACGAGTTCTACGTGCAAGTCGTTCTTTTTAAGGAAGTTGGCTGTACCCTTAGTTGCAAAGATTCTGTAACCAATTCGTGCAAAGCGCTTCGCAATTGGCAAAATCTTTTCTTTATCTCTATCTTCAATAGTAAGAAGAACATTGCCATTCTCAGGTAGTTGCATCTTAGCACCCGCAAATGCCTTGTATAATGCCTTGGCAAAAGTATGATCACTACCCATTACTTCACCAGTTGATTTCATTTCTGGTCCCAAGTATGAGTCAACATCAGCTAACTTACTAAAGCTGAAGACTGGTGCCTTAACTGAGATCATATCAGGTTCTGGTGCCAAGCCATCACTGTAGCCTTGTTCAGCCAAGGTTTCACCCATAATTACACGCGTAGCAACTTGAGCCATTTCAATACCAGTAATCTTACTCAAGAATGGAACAGTTCTACTTGCACGTGGGTTTACTTCGATTACATAAACTTCGCCGTCGCGCACGATGAACTGAATGTTCATGATACCGACACAGTTCAGAGTCAAAGCCAATTTTCTAGTTACGTCGGTAATCTTTTCCTTAACTTCTTCAGTGAAGGTTTGTGGTGGGTAAACTGCCATTGAGTCGCCTGAGTGAACACCAGCGTGTTCGATGTGTTCCATAATACCTGGTAAAAGCACATCCTTACCGTCACAGATCGCATCAACATCACATTCACGACCATCCAAGTAGTCATCGACCAAGATTGGGTGATCAGCAGCAATATCTACGTGGTCTTGCAAGTATTCTTCAAGTTCATCCTTGCTGTAGACAATTTCCATTGCCTTACCACCCAAGACATAACTTGGACGAACCAAAACTGGGTAGCCTAATTTTTCTGCAGCTTCGATAACGCCTTCGTGAGTAGTTGCAGTTAAACCCTTTGGTTGGTTAAGCTTCAAGTCCTTGATGATTTCATCGAACAATTCACGGTCTTCTGCTCGGTTAACGTCCTTAACCTTGGTACCCAAGATCTTAACGCCATGCTTTTCTAGACCAGCTGCCAAGTTGATTGAAGTTTGACCACCGAATTGAACGATTGTACCTACTGGCTTTTCCAAGTCACAGACGTTCAAAACATCTTCAAGAGTCAATGGTTCAAAGTAAAGCTTGTCAGAGACTGAGAAGTCAGTTGAAACAGTTTCAGGGTTTGAGTTAATAACAATAGCTTCATAACCCATCTTTTGTAAAGCCTTAACACAGTGAACAGTTGCGTAGTCAAATTCTACACCTTGACCGATTCTGATTGGGCCTGAACCAATTACGACAACTGATTTCTTACCTGACTTATGTGATTCGTTTTCTGCATCATAAGTTGAGTAGAAGTATGGGGTCTTTGATTCAAATTCTGCGGCACAGGTATCAACCATCTTGTAGACTGGGATGATGCCGTTAGCTTTTCTGAAGTTTCTTACATCATCTGCGGTTTCGCCCCACAAGTTGGCAATGGTTGGATCGCTAAAGCCGTATTTCTTAGCAAGGCGCAGTGTATCTACATCGTCTTTGTTTTCTTGCAAAGTCTTTTCCATTTCAACCATGTGCTTTACGATATCCAAGAAGTAGAAGTTAATCTTAGTTAATTCATGCACATCTTCCAATGTATAGCCACGTCTGAATGCTTCAGCTAAGTAGAATAAACGGTCGTCTTGTGCTTTTACTAGTTTTTGTTCAAGCTTATCATCACTAGCTACATGAGTTTCTTCAGAGTAAAGATCCTTTTCATCGATTTCAAGAGATCTAACAGCCTTTTGCATAGCTTCTTCTGCAGTTCTACCGATGGCCATAACTTCACCGGTAGCCTTCATTTGAGTACCTAAAACTCTGTCAGCCTTAGGGAACTTATCGAATGGCCAGCGAGGGATCTTGCAGACAACGTAATCAAGAGCTGGTTCAAATTCGGCATAAGTAGTACCAGTTACAGGATTCTTGATTTCGTCCAAAGTCATACCAACGGCAATCTTGGCAGCCATCTTAGCAATTGGATAACCAGTAGCCTTTGAAGCCAAGGCACTTGATCTAGAAACTCTTGGATTAACTTCGATAACGTCATAGTTAAAGCTGTTAGGATCAAGGGCAAGCTGTACGTTACATCCCCCTTCAATCTTAAGCGCACGAATCAAACGGAGTGAACAATCACGAAGCATTTGGTATTCCTTGTCTGACAAGGTTTGACTTGGTGAGAAGACAATTGAGTCACCGGTGTGAATACCAACTGGATCGAAGTTTTCCATACAGCAGACTATCATCGCATTGTCATCGTGGTCACGCATTACTTCAAATTCGATTTCCTTGTAACCAGCAATGGATTTTTCAATCAAACATTCAGTTACTGGTGAAAGTTCCAAACCGTTCTTTGCAATTTCAGCTAATTCTTCACGGTTGTGACAAATACCACCACCAGTACCACCCATTGTGAAGGCAGGACGTACAATGATTGGGTAGCCGATTTCGTCACCAAATGCCAAAGCATCTTTAACTGTATTAACAGTCTTTGATGGTGGCACAGGTTCGCCTAACTTCTTACATAATTCCTTGAACTTCTCACGGTCTTCAGCTTGTTCAATTGAATCAAGCTTAGTACCCAAAAGTTCAATGTGAAGTTCATCCAAGATACCAGTTTTTGCAAGAGCCAATGCCATATTTAAACCTACTTGACCACCCAAGGTTGGCAAAATAGCATCTGGGTATTCTTGACGAATGATTCTTGAAATTGATTCAACAGTCAAAGGTTCAATGTAGACTTTGTCAGCGATTGTCGTATCAGTCATGATAGTTGCTGGGTTGGAGTTAACCAAAACAACTTCGTAACCTTCTTCGCGAAGAGCCAAACAAGCCTGAGTACCAGAATAGTCGAATTCTGCGGCCTGACCAATAATAATTGGACCAGAACCAATCACCATAATCTTATGAATATCTTTTCTCTTAGGCATGACGCTCTTCTTCCTTTCTTTGGTCAATCATTGACATAAAGTCATCAAATAGTGAAACCTCATCGTGTGGTCCTGGAGTTGCATCTGGGTGGAACTGTACTGAAAATGCTGGATACTTTTTGTGGCGAAGACCTTCAACAGTACCGTCGTTTACTTCAACGTGAGTAATCATTAAGTTGTCTTTATCAACTGAGTCAGCATCTACAGCATAGCCGTGGTTTTGTGAAGTAAAGCCGATGTTGCCCGTAGCAATTTCACGAACTGGATGGTTGAAACCACGGTGACCGAACTTCATCTTGTAGGTATTAGCGCCGTTGGCTAAAGCAAAGACTTGGTGTCCCATACAGATACCCATCAATGGCACATATTTTTCTACTTCACGAACCATGTTTGTAGCACCATTTGCGGCCATTTCTTCTGGGTCACCAGGGCCGTTTGAAAGAAGAACACCATCTGGATGAAGGTTTAAGACTTCTTCAGCAGTTGCAGTATATGGCAAAACGATACAGTTACAGTCACGTTCGGCAAGTTCACGTAAAATACTATGCTTGATACCAAAGTCGATCACTACGATGTTGCGCTTTGAACCTGGAACCGGATATGGACTCTTAGTTGATACGCGGCTGATTATGCCTTGAGTTACATTTTCAGTTTGTAAAATCTTGGTGATCTTTTCTGCATCTTCCTTAGAATCTACAATCTTACCTCTTAAAGTACCGTGAACACGGAGCTTTTTAACTAAAGCACGTGTATCGATGCCTTGAATACCTGGGATATCCAAGTGCTCTAAGAATTTAGGCAAAGTAGTTTGCATTCTCCAGTTATCTGGGTGACGTGCTACTTGGTGGCAAATCACACCCTTGATCTTTGGTTCAAGTGATTCATAGTCGGCTAAGGTAATACCGTAGTTGCCGATCAATGGGTTAGTGAAAACCAAAATTTGGTCTGCATAACTTTGATCAGTAATTGCTTCTTGATAGCCGGTCATCCCTGTTGTGAATACAACTTCACCGGTTGTTTCACGATCGGCGCCAAAGCCTTCACCGGCATAAACACTGCCGTCTTCTAAAATTAAATAGCGCATTGACATTTACTCTGCTCCTTCCTGGTAGACAACTTTACCATCAACCATTGTCATCACAGTTGAGCCATAAACCTTATGACCAGTAAATGGAGTGTTAACTCCCTTAGACTTAAAGTCTGCTTCCTTGATTTCTTTTTCATGTTCCAAATCAAAGATTGCGATATCAGCTGGCTTGCCTGGTTCAAGAACGCCGGCGTCTTTAAGACCAAAGGTCTTAGCTGGTTTATCGCTAAGCCATGACAATAATTGTTCGAGAGTAAAGACCTTTTCGTTCTTTACAAACTTAGTATATAGCGTACTGAAAGCAGTTTCACTACCTGTGATACCAAAAGCCGCACCTTTCATTCCGCCTTGCTTTTCTTTCTTAGCATGGGGCGCATGGTCAGTAGCAATCAGATCAATTGTGCCATCAAGAAGTCCCACTAAAAGTGCTGCTTGATCTTCCTTAGTTCTTAGTGGTGGGTTCATCTTGAAGTAGCCGTTGTCTTTTGGAATATCGTCACCAGTTAAAAGAATGTGGTGAGGAGCAACTTCACAAGTAACATTGATTCCGCGAGCCTTTGCCATGCGGACAAGTTCAACGCTAGTCTTAGTTGAAACGTGGCAGATATGGTAGTGAACGCCAGTCTTTTGAGCCAAGAGCAAGTCACGAGCAATCTGCGTGGTTTCAGCAAGTTCAGTGACAGGTGGTAAGTTCAATCTTTCCGCAGTCTTACCTGCGTTAACGGTACCGTGATTAAAGAGTGAATCGTCTTGTGCGTGGGTCGCAACGATCAAGTTATTTTCCTTAGCTTTTTGCATAGCCAAGTACATGGTTTGAGCTGTTTGTACACCGTGGCCATCGTTACTCAAAGCAAAGGCACCAGCTTTTTTCAAGGCTACATAGTCAGGAATGACATCGGTTGTCTCATCATTGGTGATTGGACCATATTGGAAAATGTGAACTACGCCTTTTTCCTTGTTTTCCTCAACCATTTTCTCCATTAATTCTGGAGTGTTAGGCACAGGAGTTACGTTAGGCATAGCACCTACTGTGGTAAAGCCGCCGCGAGCAGCTGCTTCACTACCTGTTCTAATATCTTCCTTATATGTTTGACCAGGATCACGGTAGTGAACGTGGACATCAACTAAACCTGGGCTGACCAACTTGCCTTTGGTATCAATTACTTTATCGCCTGTTAAATCAGTACCGATTGCCTTGATTTTGTCATTTTCAATTAAAACGTCTGCTTTAACTAAGTGACCATTTTGATAAACGGTACCGTTCTTAATTACTGTTGTCATTATTCGAGACCTCCGAGCCTTCTTCCGCGTAATACTGCTTCAATCATGGCCATTCTCATAAATACACCATTTTGCATTTGACGGACAAACATGCACTTGTCGCTTTCTACCAAGTCACCGCTAAGTTCAACGTCGTGGTTGATTGGACCTGGATGCATGATGATTGTGTCAGGCTTTAATTCGTTGTAGCGTTTATGGTTGATGCCGTATTTTTCATGGTAAGCTTTAGCATCAAATTTCTTTTCATTAGGATCACCTGCGTGACGTTCATGTTGTACTCTTAAAAGCATCATGACATCCATGTCAGGGATTAATTTATCTAATTCTTCATACTTGCCGTATTTATCAAATTTTTTGTCGTACCAGTAGCTTGGACCTGAGAAGTAAACTTCTGCACCTAATCTAGTAAGAAGTTCCATGTTACTCTTAGCTACTCTTGAGTTAGTGATGTCGCCGACGATGGCTACCTTCAAGCCCTTAAAGTGGCCGAAGTGTTCGTGAATAGTCATCATGTCGAGCATACATTGACTTGGGTGTTGGCCGCTGCCATCACCTGCGTTGATCACACCGATGTTTAAGTGTTGGTGTTCTTTCAAGTTGATCAAATCGTTGTAGTATTCATTTTGTGAGTGGCGGATCACTTCAAGATCGACGCCCAAAGCGTTCATGATTAATGAAGTGTCGTATAAAGTTTCACCTTTGTTAACAGATGAGTGAGCTGGATCAAATGGGATAACTGTTAAGCCCAATTTTCTTTCAGCCATTTCAAAACTCGTATGCGTTCTGCTTGAGTCTTCGAAAAACATGTTGGTTACGTAAACCGGCTTAGTTAAGCGAGGTGTTGCGCCGCCCTTTTTGAAGTATTCAGCTCGTTTGATTAAAGCTTCAACTTCATCGACATGCAAATTTTCAACACTAACAAAATGTGGTAAACTGACAAGATTTAAATTTTCCATTTTCTATTCTTTCTATCAAAAAAGCCTGAAGCATTTAATTGCTCCAGGCTTCTTCTTCGCACTTTTGTATACGAAAAACTAAGCAACCCTTCTGGCCCTCTCTGGAGTCAATTAAATGGTTGAATTATTTACTTTTTCTATTTTTTATTTTGGCAAAGCCTTCAATTCAACTGAATCTTTGCCGTCCTTTTCAACTACATTAACAGCGACTTGTTCGTCGGCAGAAGTTGGAATGTTTTTACCAACAAAGTCGGCACGGATTGGCAATTCACGGTGACCACGGTCAACCAAAACTGCCACTCTGATCGAACTTGGTCGACCAACGTGCATCAAAGCATCCATCGCAGCTCTAATTGTTCTACCAGTGTAAATAACATCGTCGATCAAGACAACGTGCTTGTCATCGATGTTAACACCAACTTGATCAGAGTTAACAACTGGATCTTGCTTTAAGGATGCATCATGACGATCATCACGGTAAAGGGTGATGTCAAGTTGACCAACTGGAACATCAACACCTTCAAGTTTTTGAATTCTGTCATGGATGCGATTAGCCAAGTAAACGCCACGCGTCTTAATTCCAACTAATACTAGATCATCGGTACCCTTATTTTGTTCGATGATTTCGTAAGTAATACGCGTAAGCGCACGCTTCATTGCAAGTGCATCCCAAATTTCTTTTGCCAATTTAATAGCCTCCTAATTTTTGCCCATTAAAAAAGCTCCCATTCTTCTCTGAGACTAGGAGCTTTCTGTAAAGTCGAAACTTAATTTAAGCCTGCCTTGCTAGCCTCACGGGACTAATTTTAAAGGACATTCATTGCTTTAAAGTTACTGTAAATGACAGCGTTTGTCAAGGGATTAATTAAGTTTAACTTGTCCAACTAAATCATTGATATCATCGACGCCTAATTCTTCAAGTTCTGCAGATAAACTATCAGCGATATGCTTGGATGCGATGCTGTCGTGGAAGTGTGCAGTACCTACTGCTACGGCACTTGCACCGGCAAGCATGAATTTAACGACGTCTTCAGCTGAGCTAATTCCACCCATACCAATGATTGGTAAATCGACTGCTTGGTGAACCTGCGCAATCATGCGAAGAGCAACCGGTCTCACAGCTTCACCTGACAAACCGCCCATGTTGTAACCAAGGACTGGCTTTCTAGTTTTCACATCGATTTCCATGCCAAGCAAAGTGTTGATCATGGAAATACCATCTGCACCGCCCTTTTCGGCAGCTTTTGCGATAGTAACGACATCAGTTACGTTTGGCGTTAATTTGACGTAGATTGGAACGTTAACCACGTTTTTGATTTTTTTGGTTAATTCTTCAACTACGTCGGGATGCACACCAAAACTCATGCCGCCGCGATCAACGTTAGGGCAAGAAACGTTGATCTCTAGTGCGTTGACTAATCCTGAAACAGATAACTTCTTTGCAACTTCAACATAGTCATCTTCACTGTCGCCACCCACACTAGCCATAATTGGCAAGTCTGGATATTGCTTTCTAAGCGGTGTTAATTTTTCACTAATTACTGCGTCAACACCAGGATTAGTTAAACCAACTGAGTTAAGTACCCCATCGTCTAAAACAGCGATCTGAGGTTGCGGATTACCTGTTGTTGCGTGTGGCGTGGTTGTCTTAATTACCATTGCACCTAAGTCATTCAAATCGAACTTCTTAGCTGCTGGCACATCGCCAAAACCAAAGGTACCACTTGCTGGCATCACCGGGTTCTTCAAATTTAATCCTGGTAACTTTACGCGTGTATTTGTCATAATTTTCCTCCAAAAATGAATGCTCACGGACATTCGCTTATTTTTTAGAACAGATTGTACACGCCTTTTTTGATTTTTAAAAGTCTAAAATTTTATTTGTATTTTATTTTCGATGGTGTTAAACTTCGTTTTGATCAAACTTTAAACGGTACAGAGAGACCGCAAGTTCAAAATATTGACTTAAATTATCTGGGGAAAGTCTATACCTGGTGTCTCTCTGCGCCACGTATAGACTTTTTTGTGGAGGAAAAATGACTAGACCTGTTATCGTTGCCCTCGATTTGGACAATGAAGAAAAATTACACGAAATTTTGGCAAAACTCGGCAAACCGGAAAATGTTTTTATCAAAGTTGGCATGGAATTGTTCTATAATGCCGGCATTGATGTAGTTAAAAAATTAGCTGATCAAGGCTACAAGATCTTCTTAGACCTTAAGATGCATGATATTCCAAACACTGTTTATAACGGTGCTAAGGCTTTGGCAAAACTCGGCATCACCTTTACTACGGTGCACGCACTTGGCGGCAGTCAAATGATCAAGGCCGCTAAAGATGGTTTAATTGCAGGAACACCTGCTGGTCACAGCGTACCAGAACTTTTAGCCGTAACTGAATTGACTTCAATTTCAGACGAAGTTTTAGCTCACGAACAAAACTGTTCTTTACCAATGGATAAACAAGTACTCAGCCTTGCAAAGATGGCTAAAAATTCTGGTGCTGATGGTGTTATCTGCTCACCACTTGAAGTAAAAGAATTGCACGAAGCAATCGGTGATGACTTCCTGTACGTCACTCCTGGTATTCGTCCAAAGGGCAACGCCAAGGATGACCAATCAAGGGTCGCAACACCAGCCAATGCCAAGGAATGGGGTTCAAGCGCAATCGTCGTTGGCCGCCCTATCACTTTAGCCAGTGATCCAGAAGCTGCTTATGAAGCAATCAAGAAGGAGTTTAATTAAAATGCATAAAGATCAAATTATTTCTCAACTTATCCAAGAAAAAATCATCACTATCTCACCTGACAAACCATTTACCTATGCAAGTGGGATGCTTTCACCAATCTACACTGACTTGCGTTTGACTGTATCTTACCCAGAATTACGCGACATGATTGCCAGCGACTTAGCCAACTTGATTGCCAAGGAATTCCCTGAAGCAACCATTATCGGTGGTGTTGCAACTGCCGGCATCCCTCACGCAGCTTGGGTTGCTGACAAGCTTCATTTGCCAATGATCTACGTTCGTCCAAAGCCAAAGGATCACGGTAAGGGTCGTCAAATTGAAGGTCGTTTCTCAAAGGATGATAAGATTGTTTTAATCGACGACTTAATCACTACTGGTGGTTCAGTTTTGAACGCTGTTAAGGCAACTGAAAAAGACGGTGGCAACGTAATCGGCGTATCTTCAATCTTCACCTACTACTTGCCAGACGCAAAAGAAAACTTTGCCAAGAGCGGCGTTAAATATGCTCCACTTCTTTCTTACCCAGAACTTCTTAAGAGGGAAAATGAATCAGGCCATATCTCAAGCAAACAATACAATGTCTTGAAGACCTGGCACGAGGATCCATGGGCATGGGGCAAGAAATTTGAAAAGTAATAAATAATTACCTGTTGCTAACCAGACATCAATGAAATAACCGTTAAACAGCCAGAGAGTTATCCAGCGAGTAATCTCATGATTAAGCTTGCTAGGATTTTTACGCTTAAATTGAACGTAAAAATTTAAACCAATGACTAAGCATAAGAATACTAACTGAAAAATATTACCTGCAGTGTGTCCTCGCTTAGGAATCATTTCTAAAATTGTTACGATTAGTGCAAAAATCATTTGCACGTTAAAGATCTGTTGCCAGCGTTTGCGCGGCAAAATCACCTCATTCATATTTTCCCCTCCAATTCATGATTTTTAATTACGCCGACTGTAAAATTAAATTGAACACTTTGTAAAAAAATAAAAGCCCATCTGGGCCTGTTTGATAGAATGTTAATAACCACAAAAACTTCTATTGGAGGTCACAAATGGACTCTTTATATTCTACTATGAATCAGCGCATTAAAGGCAAACACTTATCATTCGAAGAGCGGGTTATTATCCAAACTCGTATCAAAGACGGCTTATTGCACGTGAACTTGGTTGTTCCCCGTCTACCATCAGATATGAAGTCAAACGCGGTACTGTTTCTCTTTATCATGGCAAACAGAGGCGGTACAAGGCTGATCACGGTCAAAGCGTTTATCGGGCTAATCGATACCATTGTGGCCGCAAATCAGACCTCTTGAAGAAATCTGATTTTATCGAATATGTTAACAAGCATTTCTCTGAAGACGACTGGTCGCTTGATGTATGTGCCAATCGCAGTTTGGCTATAGGAGAATTTTCTAGTAATCAAACGGTTTGTACTAGAACCCTGTATAACTATGTCGATCAAGGATTAATGGATATCAGAAACTGTGATTTGCCCGAAAAGTTAAAACGCAACACTAAAATTCATCGCATCCGCAAAAATAAGAGAAAGCTTGGCCGAAGCATTGAAGAACGTCCACAAGATATCAACGATCGAAAAGAGTTCGGCCATTGGGAATGCGATCTGGTTTTAGGACATAAGACTAGAGATGATCAAGTACTGCTGACTTTGTCTGAGCGAATGAGTCGCGAGTTTTTAATCTTGCGGATTCCCGATAAGACCGCTGCCAGTGTCATGCATGCTTTTAGAACGCTTCAAAAACAATACAGCGAGCACTGGAACGACATCTTCAATACATCATTAATATTGAAACCTGGTGCAATTTACTGCCGAGAAAGATCTTAGCATATCATACCCCAGATGAAATCTTTGAAAAGAAGTTGGACAAGTCGAGGAAGTTAAAAATGTTGACGTAGAATTCGTTTGGTACCCGGTCTGGTCACCTAATAAGATGAGCGACGCGGCTAAAAAATATTTCGGCATAAAATAAGGAGAACCAATTCAAACTTTGAATTGATTCTCCTTTTTAGTCTACTTTAGCAAAATGTCGCTAGGCACAATTCCTTTACCAAAGTATGGTTTAAGTTCAATTTGGTAATCTTTCTTGAAGAAACCTTCAGCAGTCAAACGATTGATTTGTTTATTAGTCCACTTCAACAAAGATTTGTTACCCTTCTTAACAGCAGGTGCAATAAATTGGTGAGGACCAATTGATCTAATTCCGACTACATATTGCGGATTCTTTTTAATCCAGGCATATAAGTAGGAGTTATCATCAGCTAATGCAGCTCCTCGCTTATTTTTCATTGCATTAAATTGCTGGGTTTCTGAATCAAAACGTAAAAGCTTTATTCCAGGACGCTTAGCAAAGTAGTTTTCACCCGTTGATCCTTTCAAAAGAATCAATTGTTTCCCTCGCAATTGCTTTTCACTGGTAATCGGGTGACTCTTAGGTGAAACGACACCAGTTGATACTTTCATGTAAGGATGGGCAAAATCTACTACTTCTGCTCTTTCTGGAGTCTTGGTAAAGTTGGCTAAGACCATATCTACTTTATTAGAATTCAATGCGTCAACCCGGTTATTTCCGTTAAGTTGGGTAAATCGTGGTTTCACACCTAATTCTTTAGCTAATTCTCGTGCAAGTCGCAAATCAAAACCAACCCGTTTACCTTGAGAGTTAACCCAACCATATGGTGGTAAGTCGCCATAAACACCAATTCGAATATAACCTCGACGCTTAATTTGGGTCACACTATTATTGTTACTCCAACCGCTACCACCAGCAGAACGAGCTAGATATGGTTTAGTTAAACCCATATAAGCTGAAGCTAACACTACGACAGCGGCAATTACACTAATAATAGTGTTGAATATCTTTCGTCCACTCATAGTTTCATCCCCCTAGAAGTCCATATCAGTGAGGAATTGCTGAGCTCTTTCAGATTGTGGTTCAGTAAAGAACTGTTCACAAGGAGTTTTTTCAATAATCCTGCCTTTTTCCAAAAAGAGGACTTGATCAGCGACACGTTTAGCAAAGTTCATTTGGTGAGTAACTAAAATCATTGTCATATGATCATTTTCTGAAAGTTTTTTAACAATATCTTCAATACCACGAACCATTTCAGGGTCAAGAGATGCAGTAATTTCATCAAGTAGAATAACTTCAGGCTTCATAGCTAAAGTACGGACAATTGCCACTCTTTGTTGTTGACCACCAGATAATTCTCGAGGATACGTGTCAGCATATTGATCCATATTTACCCGTTTTAACAAATGATGTGCTTCTTGTTCTACTTCTGCTCGATCCCGTTTTTGGACCTTTGTAGGTGCCAAAAGAATATTTTGCATTACTGTTAGGTTTGGAAAAAGATCATATGATTGAAAAACCATGCCAATCTTTTGTCGAATAGCTTGCCATTCTTTTGGAGAGGGCTGGACCTTTTTACCATGAAAGACAATCTCACCATTTTTATAATTTTCCAAACCATTCAGTGTTCTTAAGAGTGTTGATTTACCTGAACCTGAGGGACCCAGAATCGCCAAAACTTCACCCTTTTTCAAATTAAAGCTAATATCGTGAAGTGCTTGCCAGTCACCATAAAACTTGTTTAGATGTTCCACTTTTAAAATTTCTTCAGTCATTTTTCTCACCTATTTTTGCTTTGCCATTAAACTCTTTGCCCATACTGATAAAGGATAATCCAGGATAAAGTAAAAGAAGAAAATCAAACCATAAACCCAGAAAACACCTGTTGGGAATTTTTGATTATTTGCTTCAATAATTTGTTGTCCCACATTGATAACATCCATTACACTGATCAACATTAAAATAGAAGTTGTTTTAATTACTCTTGTTGCTAAGTTGATCGTAGCTGGTAACTCTAATTTGAATGCTTGAGGTAACAAAACATACAAGAAAAGCTGCATCTTACTCAAACCCAATGCCAAGCCACTTTCCTTTTGAGCTAATGGCACGGATTGCAAAGCCCCACGAACAATATCGCTGAACTCTGCTGCTACCCAAAGCGAAAAAGCTAAGACTGCCATCCAAGTACCCGGCCAATTAATATGCAAGCTACGAGGCAAAATATAATAAACCAAATAAAGTAAAACTACACTAGGTAAAATTCTAAAGATCTCCATGTAGACTCTTAAAATGCAACGAATTATTTTATTCGGCATTGTCCGAAGAACACCGAATATAGTTCCAATAAGCAATCCAATGATAATTGACAAAGCAGCAATCCAAATAGAGGTCCATAAACCAACTAATAGCCGATCAAAGTTGCTGCCGCTAAATAAGACATTAATCCCCGAATGCGCCATAACGAACTTTCCTTTCTAGCCAGTTTAAAAGCAAAATTACTGGAATCATAATAATCGCATAGCTGATAACCAACATTAAAAGATATTCGTTAGACCGGTAATACATTCCTATTAGGTCCAATGCGGTATTAGTCAATTCTGGAATCGCAATCACTGTAAAGATAGATGTTTCCTTAATAAGAAAAATCACATTAGCTGCCAAAGCTGGCATACTTAAGGCAAATCCTTGCGGGAACACAACGTATCTTGCTAATTGAAAGCGATTCATTCCTAAAGCTTCGCCAGAATTGATTTGACTATCCGTTACCCCTTGGAAGCCACCGGTGAACCCTTCAGCCATGTAGCCTCCCCCAAGGAAAATCAAACCGATAATTCCGGCAGTAATTGATGACATTCGCCAACCAATTACTGGAAATGCATAATACAAAAAGAAAAGTTGAATTAAAAGCGGTGTATTGCGTGCCAATTCGACATAAGCTGTTGCAATCTGACTTAAGATCGGGGTCTTAAAGTATTGCAGCAAACTTGCAATGACTCCAACAATGATTGAGCCAATAATCCCAACCAATGAGAGCCAAACAGTAAGAACGAAGCCATGCCCATATGCTGGCAATGCCTGCTGTATAATGGTCCAGTCCATTTATATACCTCTCATTCATGAAACATCATACTTTAGTGTGAATAATAATAGACTTATTAAGTCAAATTTAACTTTAATTTTTGTTTATTATTCAAAAAATCATATAATATTTAACAGATTTAAAAAGACTGGGGAAAAGTTGATGTATGTTTTTTACCAAATCGGTATCTCAATAGGGATAATTTTAGTTGCGCTTACTATCCATATTTTGCGCCAATTTATTAATAAAAGTTCGCAGTTCACCATGGTTAATTACATCTTTGCCTTATCTATTGCCATTGGTGGAATTTTTATTATTGTCGCTAGTTTAGCAGCTATGCAACCGCAGAATTGGTACACTAGCAGTTCACTTTGGAAAATTTTGATTGCAAATTAAAAATGATTCAGTACCTTGAGTGGTATTGAATCATTTTCTTTTTATTCTATTCGACTATTACCAGTCTCATAATTCAAACGAACACCATCTTTAACGTTAAGAAATTAACTACTTACTAAAGCCTACTTTATACCAAACACTATTTGCAGCTGCTGGTTTTAACGAGTAGTTCACGATCTTATTATTAACAGCTTGAATCGCATAAGAGTTAGTCATTGGTACAATATAAGCTTCATCATTCATATATTGCTGCCACTTATGAAAAGCTGCTACCCGGTACTTGTGATTGAATGCCTTAGTAGAATCAATTTCATCAAGCAATTTATTGTTTTCCTTGGTAACGAATCTAGAGTCATTCATTGGGTTAGTTTCGCTGTACATCCCTCTTGGTGAAGGCTCTGATGACAATGACCAAGCTGCCATAAACATATCGACATTTTTATCATCGTGGTCCAGTTTGTCGTAGAAGGAATTGAACTCAATTAATCTGCCACCAGTTAGGCTGACATGCAAGCCGATTTTATGCCACTGTTGAATATAATTCTGAATAATCGGCTCTTGCACTGCGGAACCTGTCATTGCGGCCAAGTGAATACCCAAAGGCTTGCCATTAGGTTGAACCCTCCATTTACCTTTCTTCTTGTAGCCAGCTTTATCCAATAATTGGTTGGCTTTCTTTAAATTGTATGGAAAACCTTTAGCATTCTTATCGAAGTAATCGCCAAATTGAGCAGGAATCAAAGTTGGCACTCTGAAAGTCAAACCTTGCGTGTATCTCTTTTCAACTTGATTAATATTCATCGCATAAGCGATTGCTTGCCGCAAAGATTTATTATTCATCTTAGAATTCTTGTCCATGACATTCTTGCCATTCTCCCACTTCCCGACTTTGAAGCCTAAGTAACTATATGCAAGAGGGATCTTAGCAATAAAGTTAGTATTCTTAGCGTTCTTAACGGCTTGCAAATCAGAGTTAACTACATCTGCAATATCAAACTTGTGACTCTTAATTGCTTGACTGGCTGATTTAGTCGAAACAACTTGCGCCACAATCTTATTCAACTTTGGTTTGCCTCTCCAATAATATTTATTGGGAACCCAAGTTACTGACTGACCTCTGACAACTTTGCTAACTTTATATGGTCCAAAGAATAATGGATCTTTTCTGATTTGATCTGATGAAACTAATTTACTGAAAGGTACATCCTTTAAATAATGGTATGGAGCTGCTGTTTCAATGAAATAATCATTACCAGATTGCAACATCCCTGGTTTCATTGCTAAAAAATGAATGACAATAGTTCTGCCATTTTCACCATCAGGATAAGTTATGCCTGAAATAGTTTTCGCTTTGCCATTGTGATAGGCTTTCATTCCCACGATATTAGCTAGAGAATCTGAGTACCGTAGACTGTTGGTAGCTTTATTGGCAGTCATTTCATATGGATATTCCAAATCCTTAGCAACCACTTGCTTGCCATCGGACCACTTAACTCCTTTCTTAACAGTAATTGTTACTGTCTTGGCTTTCTTGTCTAATTTAAAAGTAGCTGGGCCTTTATTAGTAATCTTATATTGATTATCAGTATCGAACAAAGCCTCATTACCAAATTGCATTACGTCTGAATCCACTTGATCAACTGATAACTGACTATCAAAAATCCCTTTAAAAGGAGTATCAGTTTCAATAGCATAGGTTAAAGTCCCGCCCTGTTTTGCTGTTTTTTGTGGGGTTTGCTCAGAAAACTTATTCGCAGTCTTGGCTGCATTCTTATTATTTTGACCACATGCAGTTAAACTTAAAGCTGCACCAATAAGTAAACCGGTAATACTGATAAATTTAATAGCTTTCATAGTTGTTTCTCTTTTCTAAAAAATAAAAAAAGGCCCACATCCCAATTAAGGAATGTGAACCTTCATAGAATAATTAGTAAATCAATTATCTGAGATTAGGATCGCCGCACACCATAATTTAGGATCACAAATAAACCATCATTTTGGTGGCGGCGGCGTAATTCTACTGTTAATGCGCTTTGTGATTCTAACATGATATGTGACTCCTTTCTTAAATTAATTTAATGTTATATCAATCTTTCTTTTAGCTATTGTCAATAAATATTTTAGAATTTCTTATTGACATAAAAAGCACCGTCAAATGACAGCACTTCAATATTTTTCTACTTTTCAGCTAACTTGGTAGCCTCTTCTGCAGTATTTTGAGTCTTAACTTTCAAACCTTTGAAAGTAACATCACTCGCCTTTACATAGACACTACCAATATTTTGCTTAACCCAAGTGTATTCATATTTACTATGTGGATCACGCATTGAAAAAGTAGTACCAATTAAGTGATAGAAAAGTTCTGCTTTCTTTTCACTAGGTACCCAAATGTAACGAGCATAATCAACCTGATAATTATTCTCAGGCAAAAAGTTGCCACGAGCTGCCTTTTCCAAATATTTGCCACCTAAATCAACTAACTGACCTTGATCATTGTAAAGTGGTGTAGTCTTTTCTAGGCCTTGTTTAAAAGTAACCAACGACTGAGTTGATTCCGCAAAATTATGATTATCATCCATGAAGAATCTAAAGCTAAAATTACCCTCATCTTCATCTGGATAATCACCTGCATCAGTCCAGTACAAGAATTGATCCTTGGTGCCAGCTATTCTGACGTACAATTGTGGGTCAGTGTAGTCAGTATCGATCAAAACCTGATCAATCTTAACTTTGCTACCAGCACGAACAACTTTAGAAGTTTCCTTTAAATCTTTGTTCAAAACATACATATCGGCACGGGGAATTACATAAGTTGGTTGCTTTGTGAAGACATATTGACCATTGATTTTACTTACATTCACTGCCTTAACGTAGCGACCGCCACCTAAAGCGTAGTAAACTTTCCCTTTAATCTTGTATTGTTTCAAAGCTTGTGGATCTTTATTAGAAGATTCACTTGGGTAAAAGAAGAAATCATCTGATGAACTAGCTGCTTTGACACTACCACTGTATGTCACTAAAGTACCTTTTCTTAAAGTACCTTGTTTCTTGATATGTTGACCCTTCTTGTTGTAGACATAAGTGTTGGTTTTCAAGAACATTACATTTTTACCGGCAACTTGGCTTACATCTTTTGCCTTAACATAAGCACCGCTGCCAACGTAATAGTAAAGTTCACGTGAAGTTTCTGTCAATTTGCCAGCATATTTAATCTTTTGATTACGAGTTACAGTTGCCTTGCCACTACGATATGATTTCAAACGCTTGCCGTTTTTGTCATAAACGTAACCTTTACGAGCAATATTAATTACACCCTTGTTGCTAATACTGCCTAAGCAATTAGACTTAATATAACCATTGTCACCAAGCCACACGTAATTTTGACCATTATTAATTTTGATTAAAGGAAGATTTTATGAAATATCTATCAAGAAATCAAGCAGAACAATGGCTGAATCAACATACGCTTTATGGGCAAAAGAAAAAATTATTCACTAACAAGTTTATGAAGAGATTGAAGAACTCCTATCATTTGGTTCCCGACAAACACACCATCTTCGGGAAAAAATACAGCTTGTTGGAACTGCTCATGATGTAAACCCTAGACAATTTGCTTAAGCAAAAAGGCACCACTTAAATGCAGTGCCTCTTATTATACATATTTTTACTAAAATGACAGGTTGATACCTTTCATCAAATGATTCAAGATTATATTATAATTTAAGGAGAACTCATGAAAAAAGTAACAGACTTACCTGATAAAAATAAACGACCAAAGAATAAACCGCGAAAACAGATTAAAGTTAATAGTTTTGCAACGGCAATGTTGGCTAAGGCTGAACAAGATAAGTACAAAGGTCCACAAGTCGTTGATGAGAACGGTCATACAAAAGAAGATCCTAAAGAAAAATATGAAAATGATGCTGTTAAGGAATTCTGGAATGCTCTCTTTCCTAAAATTGATTCTGAGATAGCCAAAAAGGACAAACGCAGAACTAAAATTGATCCTTCTAAGGTAATTAATTTTAAGGATAAGAAATAAGACATTTAAAAATGGTATCCCCTTTAAATTACGGGATACTATTTTTTAGTTTAATTTTCTTTCTTAAAGAAGTCATCGTCAATTTCAAGTAATTCAAAAGTATCCTGAACTTGAACGCCCACTTTATATTCAATCATCAACTTAGTTAAAGTCTCACCGTCGATCAATTTAATATTAAACTTCTTACCAGCTTCCTCTGCACTTCTAGTAAATGAAGATGTTGTAATAAATACACCAGAGCCAGCTCCTTGTAGGTCCAAATCACCATGAAACTGACTAATTATTTGCCGACCAACAGTATTATCTTCAGCATATCGTTTCACTTGAACATAAATCTTTCTCAGTCCTAGCGCATCTTGATTTAGGATTCCGTCAATTCCACCATCATTGGATTTCTGAGTAACAAAAGCTTTACCATCAGCACCTTTGTAGCCCATTCTAGTCATAAGCTCAATCATCATATGTTCAAAAACAAAGGGATCTGTTTCTCTTAACTTAGTTAAAAGTGCATCAGATAAATTCTCCTTTTGTTTATCAAACCAGTTATGAATCTGTCCCTTCGTCAACTCAAGAGATTGAATATCATTATCCGCTTTATCATCAGATTTATTCTGCCTCCGCTTATTCTGATAGTCAATGTACATCGGTAAAGAGTGAACATATTTGGCTGTAATATCAGTACCCAACTTAACCAGCGTCTGCTTACCTAAATCACTGATCTCATAATGACCACGCTTGGGACAATTCAATAATCCGGAAATTTTTAGATCGCTTATTGCAAAGTTAACTCTATTTTGTGCAATCAGATCATGATATTTAGAAGCATATCGTAAGTTAACTAAGTTTTCCGGTAAATTTATTGCTTTAATAACTGCATGTTCTAATTCACGAATTTGCCAATGTTCCTTCATTGAAGCTACTTGTAAAGTTGGACCTAAGAACCCATCCCAAGTTGGCATTTCATTCTCACTATGTTTTAAATTTTTGTAATTTAGCATTATTTAAATCCCATTAAGCTACAACATCCGCGTTATGATTGATATTATTAATAACTTCTTTTATTCCTAACCATAATGTCTTATTGTCGCCAAATAACTCAATTATATTACCTTGATCAATAAATGGTGAATCTTGCAATACTGATAAGTCTTTCATCATACCATTCTTAACAATATATTCAATTACTTGATTTAAGAAATAAATCTGCCTTGAATTTAGAGACTTATCATTCAGATACTCAGCAAATGCTTCTTTAGCTGAATTCATATCCAATCCCACAATACTACGAATAAATTCACCTAATGGCTGATCACCATATTCTTTAGTGTAATCTTCTTTAGTACCAATATCCTTCCAGAATATTTTCTCTAAATTCTTTAGATCGGCATCTGTTAACGGCTGATTGCTCTTCAATTTAGCAATAACCTGATTATCTTTCTGATGCTGATTAATGTAGTACTCTACTTTAGCTCTATAGTTCTTTAAAGTATCTGTATTATACTCAGCTTCATTAACAGAAGTATCCAATATTTCGTCATTAAAGTCTGTATCAAAGGTTATTGAATTCTTAGGAATATATTTAATTAAATCACGTAAAGCTTTTCTAATATGTTCTAGATCTTCAATACCCGCTCTATTAAGATAATCTGTTTCAATAACTTTTTTGATTAAGTCCTTCTGATTAGCAATTTCAGGAATGTTAGCAACTTTAGAAACTGCAGTTATTTTCTTTATGATATCCGTCTTATATCTACCAGCCGGTTTATCTGAAATATTGGCAATTTCTAATTCAAAAATTAATGCATCAAATCGAAAGGCAGCTGCATCCCCTTCATCTGGCAAAATCAAAGGTGATACTTCTTCTCTTACTTCTAAGCAATCACTGTATGTAAGTTCTTCATAGTTTACCTTATTCGCATATTCATCAACATCTTTAATATGCTGCCTTACAGCAAAGTTGTCACGATTTAATTGCTTTACCTTCTTAATTAAGTTGTCAATTAGTGTATTTCGATAACTAATCATTGGATTTGTTTGATAGTTAATATCTTGCAGCTTGTAAACCAATTGAAATTTTAGATTAAACAGTGCTCCTTGTAATGGTAAAGTGGCCTTAGGTTCACGACCTTTGCCCATTCTGAAGAATTCGAAGTTACTACAAAAGTCAAATATATAAAACTTGGACTTATCTTTTCCATCAATTAAATTAGGGCAAAGTCGAGTACCTCGACCAATCATTTGCCAGAACTTTGATTTACTATAAACTTTCTTAAAAAAGACTAAATTCAAGCATTCCGGCACATCTATTCCTGTATCAAGCATATCAACAGAAATAGCTATTCGGGGCATCTTATCGCCTTCTGAGAATTCATCAATAGCAGACTGAGCATAATTAATATAATTATCAATTACTTGTGCATAAGGTCTTCCATCTTTGCCCTTAGCTAAATCTGGATATTCTTTGTTAAAGATACGCAAAATTTCTTCAGCATGTTTATGGTTTTGAGCAAAAATTATCGTTTTACCTAGTTCTTCACCATAATTAACTCTTAAAGCCTGAGTCATTACAACGTTCAAAACTTTCTTTATCGTATCCTCATTGAAAATCCAATTATTAAGAGCGGAGGGATTAATTGATGCCGGAAGTTCACCATTTTCATCTTCAAAAGTATCCTCATACGATTCCTTATCCGCTTCAGATAGTTCATCATATTTAATCCCCTGAGCCATGAACTTCATTTTAGTCTCAATAGAAACATAGTCTACCAAATAGCCATCTTTAACAGCATTAGCTAATTCATATCCATAAGTTGGGACACCATCTTCTAATTCAAATATAGAATAAGTATTTTTATCAATCTCATCCTTAGGAGTAGCTGTTAATCCCACCATTGGAGCATCAAAGTAATTAAAGATATCACGATATTTGTTATAAATTGAACGGTGAGCTTCATCTATGATAATTAGATCAAAATGACCTACAGTAAATAATTTACCTTGATCATCTTTAAGAGAATCAATGCATCCCATCATAGTCTGATATGTTGAGAAAACACATCTAGCATTTAAATTACGTTTTTTCTTGGTTAAATCAGTACAAGTTAAGTCAGGCAACAAATTAACAAAACTTCTCTTAGCTTGAGTGACCAACGCAGTTCTATCTGCCAAGAAAAGAATATTTTTAACCCAACCAGCATTAATTAAAACTTTACTAAGACCAATAGCAACTCTGGTTTTACCTGAACCTGTAGCCATAACTAACAATGCTTTGCGTTTTTTCTTTTTATCGAAACTTTCGCAAACAGCTTTAATAGCAGCCTTTTGATAATATCTTCCAGCAATATTTTCATCCACTTGAATATTATCAAGATGCTTTTGTTTCATGTTTTGTAGATTACGCAGTTTCTCTAAATCACGTTTAGAGTAAAAGCCAGATACTTTACGTTCGGGATGTTCATTATCGATAAATCTTGTTTCAAAGCCATTAGTCAGGAAGACATATGGTCTTCTATGATATTTCTTTTCAATTAATTTTGCATAAATTTCAGCCTGATGTCTTCCAACTGATACATCTCGGCTAGTTTTCTTAGCCTCGACTACTGCTTGAGGAATACCAGTATTGTCTAAAAGGACATAATCTGCACGACCTTTACCTGAACTATTAGGCATTCCTTCAAGTTCAAATTCATCAATCCAGTCCTTGTCTTCTGTCCATCCTGCATCCATTAAGAGAGTATCAATATAGATCTTTCTCGTCTTGAATTCAGATAAATCAAGAGGATTTTCCGGAGTAAATCTTTCCTCTTTTTCTTGACGATTCTTTTCACTACGATGCGAAAGTTTCTTTTGAATACCTTTATTTTTCTTAACTAAACTATCTAAGCTAATTTGAATTTTAGCTAGCTCAGGAGTAACAATAGCAGATGGTGTTTGACCTAATAGCTTCTCATCAAACGGAACTTGCTCGTAATGATCACCATAGCAATAATCAATAAAGTCAAAGAAAGCATGAAGATTCTTTAAACATAAGACAGCTTGATCACGTTCAATTCTTCTAGCTGAATGGGCAGCAATATTACCCAATCTTCTAATTAAGTCTAACTGTCTCCATAGATCATAATCAACAATTCCATGAAAATCATCAGAACTTATCAAACTAATTAATTTATCTTGATAAGGACGTCTTAATGCTGTATCCACTGAATACATCCATTTAATCGCAATCTCCATTGCTCGACGACAATCAAGGATACAACTAGCAGCATCCACATTAATTATTTTTTCAGCAGTAATGGCTATATTTACAAAGTCGCTAAACTTTTTCTCTTTTTTCAGATAATCAAAGTTGGTCATTTACCTAGCACCTTCTTTGTTTTCTTTAAAATACAGGTAAAACCTTATACTAATAATATATTTCATTATGGATGCGTTAACAACTTTTGATTTGTCGACTTGTTGGACAAATGACGCGAACTTGTTTTGCTCTTTAATTGGTATATCAATTATCTTTTGCTTATGAACATTATTTCTATTTAAAGTTGGCACTCCGGCTCCATTACAGAATCTTTCAAGCTTGAATAAGCTAACAAGATATTTCAAATAAATAATATTATTTCCATATGTTTTTACAGAAAATAGTGCTGTATTAAGTGGCCAAAATTCATTATTTTCATAATAAACTTTACCGATAGTTCCAGACCTTCCAGTAATTATTCCACTACTAGCCTTAAACTCATCGTGATAGCCGAGCACACCATTTGAACCATAAACTGGAATCTTTCCTTGTGTATTTCTTTTTCTAATAGGCAAATCAAAACCTCTTTGAAGTTTTACAACATTTATAAACTTGGTTGTTGATTTATTCTTAGAATTACATATCGGATCACCAAACATCTCGACAAATCGGGCTTTAATTAAGGTATCTAAATATTCAATTTCTTTATTCTGAATTTTCTTGATTTTTTCAATTTCATCTAATGTATTAGCTATTTTATCTTGATGTTCCAACTCTGGATCTATTTCAATCTTAAAACTCTCCAACTGGGTTTTATTAACTATAGGCACTACTGCTGCATTTGCTAATGCTTTTAATCTAGGTCTAGAAAATAGGAGTACATATGCCAAATACCTCAGATTTATTTTAGAATTAGGGATTATCGCATTTATTTGCTGATTAAAAGCTATTTTTTCTTTTGAAACAATCCCTATTCTTCCTATATTTCCAATACACGTTATAAGAATTGTATTTCTTTTGACGATCCGAGCTTTTGAACTCGCAAAATTAGATATATATTCATTAGAGTTAGTAATACTATCTATATCATCACCAATAATATCGGGTTTTACAAAACATATATCTTTTGAATCCCAATATTTTTTATCTTTCTTACTAGGTGTATTACCAGTGATGATCGTTCCTATATCTTTTAACGAAACCTCCATAGTTAACTCTACAAATCTGAATTTGCTAGGATATATATTTTCTATGAGCAGCCTTAACATTATTTTGATTAACAATCGCATACTGCATCGTTGTATCTATCTGAGAATGTCCAAGAATTTTCTGAACTTGTTCTATTGGCATGCCTTTATCAATCGCTCTTGTTGCCATACTTCGTCTGAATTTATGTGGATGGACTCTATCAAGATGTAATTTTTTGCCAAGCTGACGAAGTCGAATCTCAACTCCACTAATTTTTAATCTGTTGTAAGGTTTGTCCAAAGATACAAAAAGCGCAGGATTATCATCAATCCTACTCTTTAAGTAATTAATTAAATGTATTTTCGATTTAGCATCAAAATAAACTCTACGTTCTTTATCACCTTTACCAAATACGACACATTCTCGTTCAGAAAAGTTAATATCTGCCCTATTAAGTCGAACCAATTCTCCTACTCTAATACCAGTAGAATAAAGAAGATCAATCATAGCCACATCTCTTAAGCAATCACATCCATCACGTAACCGTTCGATATCCTCGTCAGTTATAACATTCTTCACTAATTTCTCTGCACGAATCTTATGAATTCTACGCATCGGGCTTTTCAAAATATAGTCTTCCTCTTCAAGCCAAGAAAAGAAGCTAGAAATGTTACGCCTCACATTATCAATAGTCGTCTTACCACAATTATTGATCTTCTGATAATCAACTAGATACTCACGCATTTGCTCAGTTGTTACTTTTCTAATAGGATGCAATACTTTCTTCAAGAGTTGCTCAACTGTCACTTTATAGTATTTGATAGTTCTTTCTGAACAGCCTTCAATCTTCTTAGCTTCTAGAAATTTATTCAAGTATTCTTGGTTGCTAATCTTTTTCTTTTCCGGTTCATCTTTAACTAATCTCTTTAGTAAAACTTCCTGTAGTCGCTTAAGCTGTGCTGCATTAAGAACATCAGCCATATCGTTGATTATTTCGATAAATTTTTCATTCATAGTGAAATTCTCCCCCCAATTTAGAGTTATTTCACTATTAAACCTTAACTAAAGTACTTTTGCATTAAACTGTCGTATAAAATTTGTGTTTCATCCAATGACTTTTGAATTGCAACTTTTGATTTGTCGACTTGTTGAACGAATGATGCAAATTTGTTTTGAGATTCTTCATTCACATCTGGAACTTTCAGTTTCAAGAAATTAGATTTAGAAATATTTTTCATACTTCCACTTGTTCCAGATGACACTCTTTGAATCTGTAATTTAAGAAGAGGATGAATTAACACTTGCCAAAGGAAAATAGAATTTACATTTTCTTTTAAATTTGCTCTCCATAATCGATCTGGTAAATAAGTATTTTCAGGTGCTTCCCAAACATACGCAGTTGCGCCAACTAATTCTTGAGTATTCATTCTACTAATTAGTACATTTCCGGTTCTCACTTTGTTATTTTCATCTGGAACATAATTTGATGGTAAATATTTATAATCATTTTTAAATTTATCATATGACACAGCGCCAGTATTTAATACTTTATTTGTGCATTTTTCTTTACCAGCTAGGCTTTTTCCGGCCGTCAGTGATTCTATATATTTTGAAACTGGTGTATCAAATTTTAAGTCACCAAACATCTCGACAAATCGGGCTTTGATTAAGGTATCACATAATTTAAGTTCTTCATTTTTCTTATTTTTCACTTCACTTAAATTATCTAATAATTTAACAATTCGTTTTTGTTTTTCAAAAGAAGGGTAGTTAATACTTACCTTCTTTAACCATTTAAAATGACGATTATATCCAGTGTTTGGTATGTATGCTGCTTTCAAAGCATAATATAGATACTTATAATTAGCATTATTAGTTTTGCTCTTTAATACTTTTACTCCATCTGCACCTAAGAAAAATGGTTTATCAATATATTTTATTATTCGAGTATGATCACCAAAAATAATCGTTGGTACGTCTGTGAAAATTCCATCTTCATTATCAGTAAAACCAGCAATTTTATCTTTACCCTGATCTATAATAATGTATTTACCTTTTTTCTTATATTCTTCTTTAGGTATTTTCTTACCCAATCTAGTTTTATCAACAAATACTTCATCAAATTTCTTTATCAATACACATCACTACAAATCTGAATTTGTTTTTCCTTTCCTTACTTTTCAAGCATGTTTTTCAATTCTTGAAGATCCTTACTAGCTTCTTCATCTAACTTCATAATTTCAGCCAAAATGTCCTTTGTTGGTGGATATTTTACTGGAACATATTCAATTTCTTTATAACGATTAATAGATAAATCATAGTCATTATCTACAATTTCTTTCTTATCAACAAAGAATGACTTATCTGTTCTCTTTCGATCTTTTTCTTTGTCAAGATTCTTAAAACGATTAATAATGTCTGGAATATCATCCTCATCAACTTTGGTACGTTTATCATCCAAAGAATAGCCATCAGCAGTCATATCATAGAACCAAACTTTATCAGTACCACCATGATTTGTTTTTGTGAAGATTAAAACGGCTGTTGAAACACCAGCATAAGGTTTAAATACACCTGAAGGCATTGAAATTACTGCTTCTAGTCTGTTTCCCTCAACCAATTGTTTTCTGATAGCCTTATGAGCTCTGGATGAACCAAAAAGAACACCATCTGGAACGATACAAGCACAACGTCCACCAATTTTTAGCATTCTTAAGAATAGAGCCAGAAATAGAAGCTCGGTCTTCTTAGTTTTGCAGACTTTCAACAAACTATCTGAAACCGTATCATAATCAAGACTACCCTTAAATGGAGGGTTTGCAAGAACTAAAGAATATTCATCTGCATCAATGTTTTGATCAGATAGACTGTCCTTATATTGAATATTAGGATCAGTGATACCATGCGTCATCATGTTCATAGCACCAATTCTAAGCATGGTCCTGTCCATGTCATAACCGGTGAACATTGAGCTCTTGTAATATGCTTTCTTTTCCTTGCTGTAGAAAATAGCTTTTTCTTTTTCACGATCATTTTTTAAATATTCAGCAGCAGTTACCAAAAAGCCAGAAGTACCACAAGCTGGATCAGCAATTTTATCATCTGGAGTAGGATCCATTAACTCAACCATCATTTTAATAATATGACGTGGTGTACGAAATTGACCATTTCTTCCTGCAGTTGATAATTTACTTAAAAGATATTCATAAAGATCTCCCTGCACATCTGATTTATCAAATCTTTCATTTTTACCAGTGGATTGAATTTCATTCTTACGAACCTTATCCATAGTCGCATAAATATCGTCAAGTTTATCAACAACTTTGGCTAAAAACTCTGGAGTTGGCAATTTAAAAATTGCATCATCCATATACTTAGAATATGCGCTATTTTTGTCATCATGCAAATTCTTAATAAAAGGAAAGACAAAATGATTCATTAGATCAAACATCTTCTGTGGAGGAAAATCATGAAAAACTGACCATTTTAAATCATTTCCATCAATTATTTGACCCCCAATATCTTTTTTTCCATCGAAAATACTCTCATGAGGAAGGTCAAGCATTTCATTTTCTTGGCGATGCACATTATCTGCACTATCTAGATCATGAATGAACATTAAATAAGTAATCTGCTCAATAACTTCCAGCGGATTAGTTAAACCACCTGCAGCAAAATCATCCCACAAAGAATCAACTTTGTTTTTAATTTCTCCGTTAATCATCTAATTCTCCTAAATTTTATTATTCATTAGTCAACATATTAATTTTAGCGCATATTTAAATGTAGCCTAAACAAAAAATCCAAGCCAAATCTTTTCCTTTTGGATTTTGACATAGAGTCCTAAAAATTAATCTATAACATAAAAAAGCTCCTCTTTACACGGAGCTTTTTCATATCTAGTTCAAATTAAGGTCTCTTCCAACCAGTAATTTGGTTATATGGAACTTGGAATGTATAACCCTTACTATTATTAGCTTCAACCACGTATTCGCCGTCACCGTTAATCAATAAGTCTGGATTATAAAGTGTTACTCTCTTACCTGCAGTTAAAGTTTGGGTTCCTTCTTCATCTGGAAGAGAAACAACACTTGTTGTTGGTACAAATGAGATTTTAGCGGCATCACCATAATCATTAGTGTACTTCTTAAGATTCTTAAGCTTATTCTTGTAACTGCCATCATAAGCCTTAAAATCAAAGTCGGCTAAATTATAAACATAATCATCAATAGTACCACTGATTTCAAGGTTAAAACCAGTTTTGATGTTAATAATGTCAGTTCCCCAATTATCGTCATCATCAAGGATTTTGATAGCTCGACCTTTGCGAATTATTTCAAGTCCATCATCATCGTAAGAGCCATCATATTCTGCTTTATTTTCTCTCAAAGCAACCAAGTTACCATTCTTTCTATTCTTCAACCAACCCTTGTATACAGCAAGCTTAGCTGGATCTACCGGTGCAATATCGTCATCAGTAGTATCTGAAGAATTGTTAGAAGTACTTTGATCAGTTTTTTTCACGGCTTTTTTCTTTGCCGAAGCCAAATTAGAAACTAAAACGTACTTGTTCTTGCCAATACGCGCATATTTCTTACCCCTGATGGTCTTATAACCGTAAATCTTGATTTTCATGCCCTTCTTCAAATACTTCTTATGAGTGCGTTTACCATGGCTAGTGTCAATAGCGGCATTACGTTTCAACTTTCTAGAAACAGTTTTTGCTTCAACCACCTCTGCATTGCTATTAGCAGCAATTGCAGTTGTACCAACTGATAGCAAGGTAATTGCAGCCATGCTAGTAAACAAAGTCTTTTTTTAATTCATTTTCTAAATCCTTATTACTAAAAGATTTCCTCTTTTATATTTTAATATCTCAAGACTCAAAAACAGGTATATCTGCAATATTGCAGGAGCAAATCATGAATTTAATTTTTATCTAATAAAAAAGTGTCTGGGAAAAAACTAATTCTCAGACAGGAAAAAAGAACGATGATTTCCTAA